>NZ_JBFAOF010000505.1:0-5256 GCF_040675125.1 Spirillospora sp. NPDC049652
CCGCTCGCCGTCCAGTACGCCGACTACGCGCTCTGGCAGCGTGACGTGCTGGGCGATCCGGACGACCCGGGCAGCCTGATCGCGGCGCAGCTCGACCACTGGCGGCGGACGCTCGCGGGCGCGCCCGAGGAGCTCGCGCTGCCCGCCGACCGGTCGCGTCCCGCCGAGGCGTCCTTCCAGGGCGGGTCGGTTCCGCTGGACGTGGGAGCGGCCACCCACGCGCGGCTCGTGGAGCTGGCGCAGCGGCGGGGCGCCACCATGTTCATGGTCGTCCAGGCGGCGCTGGCGATGCTGCTGGCGCGGCTCGGCGCGGGCACCGACGTGCCCATCGGCACCGTCACCGCCGGACGCGGCGACGCCGCGACCGAGGACCTGGCCGGGTTCTTCCTCAACACGCTGGTGCTGCGGACCGACGTCGGCGGCGACCCGTCGTTCACCGAGGTGCTGGGACGCGTCCGGGAGACCGACCTGGCCGCCTACGCCAACCAGGACCTCCCCTTCGAGCGCCTCGTGGAGGCCCTCAACCCGGCGCGGTCCCTCGCCCGCCACCCGCTCTTCCAGGTCATGCTCACCCTGCACAACACCCCGCGGGCCGACCGGCCGTGGGAGCTGCCGGGGCTGCGCGTCCGGCCGCTGCCGCCGGACGAGGGGGCCGTCCCGGCCAAGTTCGACCTGACGTTCGGGCTGCGGGAGCACCGCGACGGGCGGGGCATGCCCGCCGGAGTCTCGGGAGACCTGCAGTACGCCGGGGACCTGTTCGACCGGGGCACCGCCGAGCGGATCGCCGAGCGCCTCACCGGCCTGCTCGACCAGGTCGCCGCCGACCCCCGCGCCCGGCTCGGCCAGCTCGACGTCCTGACCGGGGAGGAGGCCCGGGACCTGCTGGCCCAGCGCGAGGCCCCGGCCCCCGCGCACCGCGACGTCTCGCTGGTGGACCTGTTCACCGAGCGGGTGGACGCCGCGCCGGACGCCGTGGCCGTGGTGGCGGGAGAGACCCGCTGGACCTACGCGGAACTGGACGCCCGGTCGGACCGGGTCGCCGCGGGCCTGACCGAGCGGGGCGTCCGCGCGGGCGACCTGGTGGGAGTGGTCCTGAACCGGTCGGCCGACCTGGTCGCCGTCCTCCTCGGCGTGCTCAAGACGGGCGCCGCCTACGTCCCGGTCGATCCGTCCTACCCGGCTGAGCGCGTCGGGTTCACGCTGGCCGACGCCGATCCGGCGCTCGTGGTGTGCGAACCCGCCACCGAACACCTCCTCCCGGGCGGACGCGACCGCTGGGTGCTGAACGGCACGCAGCCCGGTACCTTTCCCCGTCGCCAGGTGACTCCCGGCACCGCCGCTTACGTGATCTATACGTCGGGTTCGACGGGTCGGCCCAAGGGCGTGGTGGTGCCGCATGCGAATGTGGTGCGTCTGCTTGAGTCTGCGCGGGCGCGTTTCGATTTCGGTGCTGACGACGCGTGGGCGTTGTTCCATTCGTTCGCGTTCGACTTCTCGGTCTGGGAGCTGTGGGGAGCGCTGGGGTTCGGCGGCCGTGTGGTCGTGGTGCCCTGGGAGGTGTCGCGTTCGCCGGTGGAGACGGTCAAGCTGCTGGCCGCTGAGCGCGTGACGGTTCTGAACCAGACTCCGTCGGCGTTCTACCAGTTGATGGACGTCGAGGGCCTGCCGGACGTGGGTCTGCGCTGGGTGGTGTTCGGCGGCGAGGCCCTGGACGTGTCGCGTCTGTCGGGCTGGTTCGCGCGGTGCCCGGACACCGCGCTGGTGAACATGTTCGGGATCACCGAGACGACCGTCCACGTCACCTGGAGCCTGCTGGACGAGCAGGTGTGCGTGCCGGGCGCGGGGAGCGTGGTCGGCTCGGCTCTCCCGGGATACCGGGTCCACGTCCTGGACGCGTGGCTGCGTCCGGTGCCGCCGGGAGTGGTCGGGGAGATCTACGTCGCCGGTTCGGGCGTTGCGCAGGGATACCTGCGCCGCGCCGGCCTGACGGCGGGCCGGTTCGTCGCCGACGTGTTCGGGACCGGTTCCCGGATGTACCGGTCGGGAGACCTGGCGCGCCTGCGCGCCGACGGCTCCCTGGAGTACCTCGGCCGGGCCGACGCGCAGGTGCAGCTGCGCGGCTTCCGGATCGAACCCGGTGAGATCGAGACCGTGATCGCCGGATGCCCCGGAGTGCGCCAGGTCGCGGTCGTCGTCCGCGAGGACGCGAGCGGCACGCGCCGCCTCGTCGCCTACCTGGTCGGCGACGCCGACCCCCGCGCGGTCCGGGCCGAGGCGGCGGAGCGGCTGCCCGAGCACATGGTCCCGGCGGCGTTCACCGTCCTGGACGGCCTGCCGATCACCGTGAACGGCAAGCTCGACCACGCCGCCCTCCCCGCCCCCGACTTCACGGGTACCGGAGGCGGACGGCCCGCCGCGACACCGACCGAAGAGGTCCTGTGCGGGCTGTTCGCCGACGTGCTGGGCGTCGAGGCGGTCGGCGCGGACGACTCGTTCTTCGACAGGGGCGGCGACTCGCTGCTGGCGATGCGGCTGATCGCCCGCCTCCGGGTCGTCCTGGACGCCGAGGTGGGCATCCGGGAGCTGTTCGCGTCGCCCACCTCGGCCGGGATCGCCCGGCTGGTCGAGAGCGGGCGCGGCGCCGGCGTCCCGGTGGCGCCGCTGGCCGCGCGCGAGCGGCCCGACCGGATCCCGCTCTCGTTCGCCCAGCAGCGCATGTGGTTCCTGAATCAGCTGGAGGACGACGACACCCGGGCCGCCTACAACGTCTCCCACGTGGTGCGCCTCACCGGAGACCTCGACGTCGAGGCCCTGGGCTCCGCGCTCGCGGACCTCGCCGACCGGCACGAGACCCTCCGCACCGTGTTCCCCGACCACGACGGCGCCCCCTTCCAGCGGATCCTGCACGGCCTCGCCGGGCGGCCCGAGCTGGTCGTCCGCCCGGTGGAGCCCGCCGCGCTGCGCGCGGCGCTGAACGAGGAGACCTCCCACGGGTTCGACCTCGCCCGGGAGCTGCCGTGGCGGGTCCGGCTCCTGGCGCTCTCCCCGACCGAGGCGGTGCTGGTGGTGGTCGTCCACCACATCGCCGTGGATGGCCTGTCGCTGAACGTGCTGGTCCGCGACCTGGCGACGGCCTACGAGGCCCGCCGCGCAGGCCGCGCGCCGGACTGGGCGCCGCTCGCCGTCCAGTACGCCGATTACGCGCTCTGGCAGCGCGAGGTGATGGGCGATCCCGACGATCCCGACAGCCTGATCGCCGCGCAGCTTTCGTACTGGCGGGAGGCGCTCGCGGATGCGCCGGAGGAACTCGCGCTGCCCGCCGACCGCCCACGTCCCGCCGAGACGTCCTTCCGCGGAGCCCTCGTCCCGATCCGGCTCGACGCGGACGCCCACGCGCGGCTCGTGCGGGTGGCGCGCGGCAACGGCGCGACCATGTTCATGGTCGCGCAGGCCGCTCTGGCGATGCTCCTGGCCCGCCTCGGCGCGGGCACCGACATCCCCATCGGCACTGCCGTCGCCGGACGCGCCGACGCCGCGACCGAGGACCTCGCCGGGTACTTCGTCAACTCCCTGGTGCTGCGCACCGACGTGAGCGGCGACCCCACGTTCGCCGAGCTGCTGGCGCGGGTCCGGGACACCGACCTGGCGGCCTACGCCCACCAGGACCTCCCGTTCGAGCGGCTCGTCGAGGCCCTCAACCCGACCCGGTCCCTCGCCCGCCACCCGCTCTTCCAGGTCATGCTGTCGGTCGCGACGGACGAGCCGGGCGACTGGTCGCTGCCCGGCCTGCGCGCCG
This sequence comes from Spirillospora sp. NPDC049652, assembly GCF_040675125.1. Classification (NCBI taxonomy): domain Bacteria; kingdom Bacillati; phylum Actinomycetota; class Actinomycetes; order Streptosporangiales; family Thermomonosporaceae; genus Spirillospora; species Spirillospora sp. NPDC049652. The sequence goes on from NZ_JBFAOF010000505.1 coordinate 3,797, forward strand.
AGCCCGTCCCGGCCCAGGAGCCGGCCGCCAAGTTCGACCTGTCCGTCACCATCGAGGAACGGCTGCGCGACGGCGTCCCGGCGGGGCTGCGCGGCGCGATCGAGTACGCCACCGACCTGTTCGACGAGGCGACCGCGGCGGGCCTCGCCGAACGGCTCGCCCGCGTCCTCGCCCAAGTGGCGGCCGACCCCGGCACCCGCCTCAGCGGCCTGGAACTGCTGTCGCCGGAGCAGCACCGCACCATCGTGGAGGACTGGAACGACACCGACGTGCCCGTCCCCGCGCGGACCCTGGTCGAGGCGTTCGACCGGCAGGCGGCGGCGACCCCCGGCGTCACGGCCGTGCTGGACGACGACACCGGCCTCAGCTACGCCGAACTGGACGCGCAGGCCAACCGGCTGGCGCGCGAACTCATCACCCGGGGAGCGGGCCCCGAATCAACGGTCGCCGTTGTCCTGGAGCGCTCGGTGACGCTGCCCGGCGTCCTGCTGGGTGTCATGAAGTCCGGGGCGGCCTACCTGCCGATAGACCCCGAGCAGCCGGCCGAGCGCGTCCGCGACCTGCTGACCGGCGCAGCCCCCGACACGGTCGTGTGCGCGCGCGGCACCGAGCACCTCGTCCCCGGTGACCGCCTCGTCCTGGACGACCCCGCGACGGCCGCCGCGCTCGCCGGGCTCCCGGCCGGCCCGGTCACCGACGCCGACCGCCGCCTGCCGCTGCGTCCCGACCACCCCGTGTACGTGATGTACACGTCCGGTTCGACGGGCCGCCCCAAGGGGACGGTCCTCAGCCACCGCGCCGTCATGAACCAGCTCGTCTGGATGCGCGACCGGTACGGCGTCACCGCCGCCGACCGGGCGCTGCAGAAGACCTCGACCGGGTTCGACGTGTCGGTGTGGGAGCTGTTCCTGCCGCTGATCCTCGGCGCGGCGACCGTCATCGCCCGGCCCGGCGGCCAGCGCGACGCCGGCTACCTGCTCCGGCTGGTCGAGCGGACCGGCGTGACCGTCGCCGAGTTCGTCCCGTCGATGCTCGCGGCCCTGGTCAAGGAGGACGGCGCGGCGGGGCGGGCCCGGAGCCTGCGCGGCGTCCTGTCCGGGGCCGAGGCGCTCCCCGCCGAGCTGGTCGCGGAGTTCACCGGGCTGCTGGACGCGTCGCTGTACAACAGCTACGGCCCGACCGAGACCGCGATAGCCGTGACCGACCGGCTCTGCCCGCCGGACACCGGGCCGGGGCCCGTCCCGATCGGCCGTCCGGCCTGGAACACCCGCGTGTACGTGCTGGACGAGTTCCTGCGGCCCCTCCCGCCCGGCGCGGTCGGGGAGCTGTACGTGTCGGGCGTGCAGCTCGCCCGGGGCTACGCCGACCGCGCCGCGCTCACCTCGGAACGCTTCGTCGCCTGCCCCTACGCCGGGCCCGGGGAGCGCATGTACCGGACCGGCGACCTCGCACCGCTGGGC
>NZ_JBFAOF010000506.1:0-5250 GCF_040675125.1 Spirillospora sp. NPDC049652
CGCTGCGCCGCCGCCTGGCGCACCTGTCGGCGGCGGGCGCGGCGCTGCTCGCGGCGTCGGCCGTCCTGACCGTGGTCTACCAGCTGACGCCCGCTTCGCATCGGCCGTACATGGACGGGACGACGAACAACAGTCCGCTGTCGATGGTGGTCGGTTACAACGGGCTGGACCGGTTCGGCGTCATGGTCCCCGGCACGCTGCGCGCCGCCGGGACGCCGGGGAACGGTCCTGCGAACCAGAGCAAGGGGAACGGGCCGTCGACGCAGTCGAAGGGCAACGGTCCGGCTCCTCCGGACGCGGTGCCTCCGCCCCCTCCCGGAGGGACCGGAGGGTCGTCGCAGGGCGGCACCTCGCAGGGCGGCACGTCCGAGGGCGGGAATCCGCACGGCGGCGACGGGCAGGCGGGGAACGCTCAAGGCGGCAGCTCCCAGGGCGGTGACGGCCAGGGCGGCAACGCCCAGGGAGGAAGCGCGCAGGGCGGCGACGGGAAAGGCGGGAACGCCCAGGGCGGGGCGTCCGAGCGCACGGGCGGCTGGTTCAAGCTGTTCAGCACCGACAACGCGACGCAGGTCGGCTGGCTGTACCCGCTGGCGGCGCTGGCGCTGATCCTGGGGTTCGGGTGGCGTCGCCGCGCCGGCCGGACCGACCGCGTCCGGGGCGGCTACCTGATGTGGGGCGTGTGGTTCGCGACCAGCGCGGTCGTCTTCTCCAAGATGGACATCTCGCACAAGGCGTACCTCGCGACGCTGAGCATCGCGGTCGCCGCGCTGGCCGGCGCCGGGCTCGTCGAGGTCGGACGCGCCTTCCTGGCCGGCGGCCGGCGTGCGCTGGCGCTGCCGCTGCTGGTCGTCGCCGAGCTGGCCTGGACGGTCTACCTCTCCCGAGACCACATGGACTTCCTGCCCTGGCTGATCCCGCTGGTCACGGTGGTCGGCGCGGTCGCGCTGGCGGCGATGGCCGTCGTGCTCGCGCGCCGGGCGGCGTTGCGCAGGCTGGCCGTGGCAACGCTGGCCGCAGGGATCGCCGCGATCCTGCTCACGCCGACCGCGTGGGCGGCCTCCGTCCTGGACGTCCGGTACGCGGGCGACTCCTTCGAGGCGGGAGCGGGTCCGACCAACGTCCACGAACCGGGCAGGCCGTACGCGCTCACGGCGGACGAGCGCGCCCTGCTGGCCTACACCCGGGCCCACAGGAACGGGGCCGCCTACCTGTTCGCGACGACCTCCTTCGACACCGCCAGCCCCTACATCACCGTGGCGGACGCGAAGGTGCTGGTCATCGGCGGTTTCCGCAGCTCGGTCCCGGCGCCGCCACTGTCGCGGATCAAGAGCCTGGCCGCCGCCGGGAAGCTGCGCTTCGTCGTGGTCGGAGGCTCGGCCGACATGGGCTATTCGGGTACGCCGGTCACTCCGGTCATCGACGAGACCATGCGCTGGGCGCGGTCGGCGTGCGTCCCGGTGCCTCCAGCGCGGTACGGAGGCACCGGGACGTCCGGTGAGTACCTGTACGACTGCGCCCACGGCTAGACACCCGACGCGCCTTCCGTGTTCCTCCCCCTTGGGCCTGGGACACGGAAGGCGTGTCCCGGCCGCTGTTCCGGGCGGGCGCCGCTCTTGGACGAGGGGTGGAAAACCGGTTGGCCGGGTTACCGGCGCGCCGGTACAACCGGGGCATGTTGCGCAAGTACCCGCGGACGCGGCACCTTCAGGGGTCCCGGCTGCAGCCGGGCGACCACGACCTGTCGGCCGCGCCGTTCAGCGAGATCGCGGGACGGTACCTGGTGGTGGAGGAGAAGCTGGACGGCGCGAACGCCGGGATCAGCTTCTCGCCGTCGGGTGAGCTGCGGTTGCAAAGTCGCGGGCACTACCTGACCGGCGGACCGCGCGAGCGGCAGTTCGCGCCGTTGAAGGCGTGGGCGGCGTCCGTCCAGCACACGCTGTGGCCGCGGCTGCGCGACCGGTACGTCCTGTACGGGGAGTGGCTGTACGCCAAACACACCGTCTTCTACGACGCGCTCCCCCACTACTTCTGCGAGTTCGACGTCCTGGACCGGCAGGACGGGTCGTTCCTGTCGACGGCCGAGCGGCGCACGCTGCTGGACGGCACGCCGGTCGTGTCGGTTCCGGTGCTGCGGACGGGCCCGCTGTCGGACCTGGAGGAGCTGACGGCGCTGGTCGGGCCGTCCACGTGCCGGACGCCGCGCTGGCGGGAGGCGCTGCGGGACGCGGCGGCGGCGACCGGCGCGGATCCGGACCGGGTCGCGGCCGAGACCGACGGCGCCGAGGAGATGGAGGGCCTCTACGTGAAGGTGGAGGAGGAAGGCCGGACGGTCGGCCGCTACAAGTGGGTGCGGTCGAGCTTCCTCACGGCGATCCTGGACGCGGGGACGCACTGGCAGGACCGTCCGATCATCGCCAACGGCCTGGCCGACCCGGGGGTGCTGTATGCGGGTGTGGGATGAGCTGTGCCCGGCGCCGCCGCACTGGACGGTGCCGTGGGACGAGATCGTCGAGATGTTCGCGTGGGTGCGGCGGCTGGAGGGCGTGCCCCAGGACGCCGTGCACCACGCCGAAGGCGACGTCGCGACGCACACGCGGATGGCGTGCGAGGCGCTCGCCGCGTCGCGCGAGTGGCGGGCGCGTCCGGCGGACGAACGGGCGCGGCTGTTCACGGCCGTCCTGATGCACGACATCGCCAAGCCGGACTGCACGCGGCACGAGGACGACGGGTCGATCACCGCGCACGGGCATTCGCGGCGCGGTGACCTGATGGTGCGGCGGATCCTGTGGGAGCTGGGAGCGCCGGTCGCGTGGCGGGAGCACGTGGCGGCGCTGGTGCGGCACCACCAGGTGCCGTTCTGGGCGCTGGAGCGCCCTGACCTGCGGCAGATCGCGTTCCGGGTGAGCCTGCTGGCGCGCAACGACGACCTGGTGCTGCTGGCGACCGCCGACATCCTCGGCCGGATCTGCGGCGACACCGGCGAGGTGCTGGAGAACATCGCGCTGTACCGGGAGTACTGCGCCGAGGAGCGCTGCCTGGACGTCCCGCGCGCGTTCCCGTCCGACCACGCCCGGTTCTGGTTCTTCCGCCGTCCGGACCGGGATCCGGACTGGGCGGCCTTCGACGACACGCGCTGCACGGTGACGGTGCTGTCGGGGTTGCCGGGCGTCGGGAAGGACCACTGGATCGCGGTGAACCGGCCGAGGGCGCCGGTGGTGAGCCTGGACGCGCTGCGGGCGGAGCTGGGCGTCGCGCCGACGGGCGACCAGCGTCCGGTGGCGGCGGCCGCGCAGGAGCGGGCGCGGGAGTACCTCCGGGCGGGCGAGTCGTTCGTGTGGAACGCGACGAACGTGTCGCGGCAGTTGCGGGGGCAGGCGACCGGGCTGGTCGCGGACTACCGGGGGCGGGTGGAGGTCGCGGCGCTGGAGGCGCCGCCGGAGGTGCTGCGCGCCCGCAACCGGGCCCGTGCCGCGCCGGTTCCGGAGGCGGTGATCGACCGCCTGGTCCGGCGGTGGGAAACGCCCGATCCGACCGAAGGGCACCGGGTGGAGTGGATCGCCACGGCGTGATCGTCGGGTAGGGGGATGATCGGGGAATCCCTGTCGCGGCGCCGGGCCCGGCGACCGTAGGATCGTTGAATGCTCAAGCCCGCGTACCCGATCCGCACCGAACGTCTGGACCTGCGGCCGTTCCGCGACGAGGACCTCGAGGCGCTGTACGTCTACCAGTCCCTTCCGGAGGTGGCCCGGTTCCTCTACTGGGAGCCGCGGTCGCTGGAGGAGTCCCGGTCGTTCCTGCGGGAGAAGAAGGCGGCGGCGGGCTGGGAGCGGGAGGGCGACTGGCTCGCGCTGGCCGTGGAGTGGCGCGAGCGCGGCGAGGTGATCGGCGAGGTCAACCTGCAGTGGAGCAGCCGCCGCGACCGCACCGGCGAGATCGGCTACATCTTCAACCCGGCCTACCACGGCAAGGGGTTCGCGACCGAGGCGGCGCGGGCCGTGCTGCGGCTGGCGTTCGAGGACGCGGGCCTGCACCGGGTGGTCGGCCGCCTGGACGCCCGCAACGACGCGTCCGCGCGGGTGCTGGAGCGGCTCGGGATGCGGCGCGAGGCGCTGCTGGTGGAGAACGAGTTCGTCAAGGGCGAGTGGGCCAGCGAGCTGGTCTTCGCGATGCTGCGCCGCGAGTGGGACGAGCAGTTCGCCGCCCCTCGTCGCTGAGCCGTGCGCGGCGGGCGTCGCCGCCGTCCGCCCTGTGTCCTGCTTGTGTCCGCCTGCGGGGTTGTCCGCCTGCGGGTTGTTCGCCTGACAGAGGATGTCGGTCTTTGGCGTGAGCATGGGTTTCGCCGGTCCGCGCCGATGGGAGGACGCGGACCGAGCCCTACGAACGGACGACGACCCATGCGCGAAACACCACAAGAGCTCGAAGAACTCCAGGCCCTTCTGGACGCCTCGCTCTCCCGCTCCACCTCGCATCTCCGCTCGATCATCACCGCGGAGCGCACGCTGACCGCCGAGCAGCTCACCGGTGTCCTCACCGGGATGTGCCCCCTGGCGCTGTCGACCGTGACGGCCAAGGGCGAGCCGCGCATCAGCGGCGTGGACGGGCATTTCCTGCACGGCAGGTGGTACTTCGGCACGGCCCGCGGGGCCGCCAAGGCCCGCCATCTGGCGGCCCGCCCGGCCGCCAGCATCGCGCACATGCGGGGCGAGGACCTGGGCGTGTTCACGCACGGCACGGTGGAGCTCCTCAACCCGGCGGGCGGCGAGCCCGCCGCGGACTGGCCGTACCTGCTCGCCTACTTCAAGGACTTCTACGGCGACGACGCCTTCGACTGGGACGAGGAGGTCGTCTACTACCGGCTGCTCCCGCACTGGATGAGCGTCTTCGCCCCCGACCCCGCCAAGCTGACGGACCAGAAGCCGGCGGAGTAGAAGAAGAGCGGGACAGCCCGGCGGCGTGGCCGACGACGGCCAGGACGACCCCGGGGAAGACCGGGCTACCGTGTCGCCCGGTCCCCCGGCAGGGCTTACGGCGTCGCGCGGTCGCCCGACCGCTCCCTGAGATCCGGTTCCGGTCCCGCGACGGGGTGTCCGCGCGGGGGGACGGCGGGACCGGGCGCGGCGGCGATGACGGCGCGGCCGACGGAACCGAGGACGATGCCGAGGGCCCATCCGGCGAGGGCGTCGGTGGGCCAGTGGTAGCCGAGGGCGACAGCGGCGACGCCTCCCCCGCCGCTGCGCCCCGGGCTGCGCC
>NZ_JBFAOF010000507.1:0-5247 GCF_040675125.1 Spirillospora sp. NPDC049652
GGCTCAGGGCGTGCGGGGACGGCTCGGGGCGTGCGGGGACGGCTCAGGGCGTGCGGGGACGGCTCAGAGGTCGAGGGTGAGGCGGCCCCCGGTGGCCCGGGAGACGCAGATGAGCATGGTGTCGTCGCCCGCCGGGTCGGACGGGGCGCGCTGGTCGACCTCCCCCGCCAGGACCCTGACCTTGCAGGTGCCGCAGAACCCCTGGCGGCACGAGTAGGCGACGTCGGGGCGCGCCTCCCTGACGACGTCCAGGGCCGAGCGCGTCGCCGGAACCGGCAGGACGGGCCCGGAACGCCCGAGCCGCACTTCGAAGGGGCGGCCGCCGGTGACGGGCGCGGGGGCGAAGCGTTCGTAGTGCAGGGTCGCGCCGTCCGGGAAGGCGGCGCGGACGGCGTCGATCATCGGGGCCGGGCCGCAGACGAGGACGGCGGTGCCGGGCGTCGCGTCCGCCAGCAGGTCGGCGCCGGTGGGGACGCCGTCGGCGTCGTCGGTGCGGAGGGTGACGCGGTCCGCGGGAAGCTCGGACAGCTCGTCCAGGAAGGGCAGGCTCTCGCGGGAGCGGCCGGTGTGGACGAGCCGCCAGTCGGCCCCGGCCCGGTGGGCGGCGTGCGCCATCGGGAGGATCGGGGTGATGCCGATGCCGCCCGCGAGGAACAGGTAGCGGTCGCGGGGGACGAGTGGGAAGGCGTTGCGGGGTCCCTGGACCCTGAGGACGTCGCCCTCCCCGATCCGGTCGTGGATCTCCAGGGAGCCACCGCCGCCGTCCGGGAGGCGGCGGACGGCGATGCGGTAGGTGCGGCGGTCGGACGGGTCGCCGCACAGGGAGTACTGGCGGCGGCGGCCGGACGGCAGGTGCACGTCGAGGTGGCAGCCGGGACGCCACGCGGGCAGGACGCCGCCGTCGCGTGCCGCGAGGGTGAGCGCGACGACGTCCTCGGCGACCTTGCGGACGGACCGGACGACCAGGGCCGTCGAGCGGTCCACCTCGCGGACCGGCGGCAGGACGGGCGGGCGCAGCGAACGCAGCCGCTCGACGCCGACGAAGAACGCGTCCAGCGCGACCCAGAACCGGTCGCGGTCGCGGCGTCCGTACAGGTCGGCGGGGTAGGGCAGGCGGCTCATCGGAGCGCCGCCTGCGCGGCCGGGGACGAGGCGAGGTAGGCGAGGGCCTGCTCGGTGGACCCCTCGGCGAGGGGGCTGTAGTCGCGGCGCAGGTAGCGGCGGACGGACGCGCCGACCATGCGTCCGCTGGGCGTGAGCCCGGCGCGTCCGGTGCGGCGGATGTGCCGGACGCCGCCCTTGATCCGTCCCTGGACGATCGGGTCGGCGGCCATGAGGTAGCGGTGCCCGCGCTGCCAGAACGAGGTCAGCATGGTGATCGTCTCGGCCATCGCGCGCACCCGGACGGAGTACCGGCCGTCCAGGTGCATGAACAGGTCGTGCGCGACGTGCCGGTGCTCGACCTCCTCGGCGCCGTGCCAGCGCAGCAGGTCGAGCATCATCGGGTCGGCGCCGGCGCGGTCGAGTTCCGCCGCGTTCAGCACCCAGTCGCCGAGGACGCCGGTGAAGTGCTCGATCGCGGCGATGAGGGAGATCCGCTCGTTGAGCCAGGCGCGGCCCCGGTCGCCGGTGAGGCCGCGGTCGCCGAGCATGCTCTCGAAGAAGAACTCGGCCTGCCGGACGAACGGCCGCACGTCGAGGCCCTGTTCGACGAAGTGGGTGAGGACGGCGTCGTGGGACGCGGCGTGCATGGCCTCCTGGCCGATGAAGCCGAGCACGTCCTCGCGCAGGCGGTCGTCCCGGATGAGCGGGACGGCCTCCTTGAACACCCGTACGAACCACTCCTCGCCGGCCGGCAGCAGCATGTGCAGGACGTTGATCAGGTGGGTCGCGACCGGGTCGCGGGGGATCCAGTGCAGCGGCACCGCGGACCAGTCGAAGCGCACGTCGCGGGCCTGCAGGACGAGGTTGTCCGCCTCCCCGAGCTGGGCGGTCATGGGGCGCCTCCGGCGGGCGAAGTCTTATTGACGAACTGTCCAGCAACGTACAACGGACGCTCGCCGGTGACAACGCGTCGCCCCGGTGAGGCAGATCACCCGGGAAGGCCCGGCGGCTCAACCGGGGAGGTGCGGGGTGCCGTCCCGCATCGGCGGGAAGCGGTGCCGGGCGGCCGTCGTCCCGGCCGTCATGCGGGTGATGTCCGCCTCGGGCAGCGTCTCGGTGGTGTCGTCGATGACCACCTCCCAGCGGCAGTGCGGGACGCGTCCGGCCGGGTTCCGGGGCGGCCGGTGGACGGGCCGGATCCGCGCCTTCGGGTTCACCGCCTGCGCGGTGATGTCGAACGTGCCGTCCTCGATGGTGTGGCACATGCCCTTGATCGACCGCTCGCCGAACGGCTCGACGTCGAGCAGCGCGCCGCACGAGCGGAGCTGGAAGAACCCGTGCCGCTCGTCGATCAGCTCGTACTCGACGTCCATGTAGTGCTGGGCGAACCCCGGGTCGAGCTGGAGCAGCTTGAAGATGGCCGAGACGCCGTCGCCCTCGATCCGCATGATCTCGCGGATGCGGCGGGTGTAGACCGGGCTCGCGCCCTTCCACTCCTCGATGGCGATCTCCTCGACGGCCTCCTGCCCGTAGCGGAGGCCGACCGCGGTCAGGCACGAGCGGTCGAGCAGGTGGACGATCAGGGCGTACTCGCGGACGAGGCGGACGAGCGCCTCCCGGGACAGGTCCTCGAAGCGGAAGTCCGGGTCGAACTCCCCCGAATAGTCGGGGCGGGGGTTGCGTTCGGTCATGCCGTGAAATGTAGTCTGGACAGGTGTCCAGAACAACCGATCGCTTGTTCGGCAACGCACCCTCCCCCCTCCTCCTGGACGGCCGCCTCGTCCCCGGCTCCGGCGGCGCGTTCGACACCCTCGACCCCGCGACCGGCCAGGTCATCGGCCAGGCCGCCGACGCCGCGGCCGAAGACCTCGACCGTGCCCTGACCGCCGCGCGGCGCGCGTTCGACGAGACCGGCTGGGCGTCCGATGTGAAGTTCCGGGCCCACTGCCTGCGGCAACTCCGGGACGCCCTCCAGCGCCACGCCGACGAGCTGCGCGAGCTGACCATCAGCGAGGCCGGCGCGCCGCGCTTCCTGACGTTCGGCGCGCAGCTCGACGGCCCGGTCGCCGACCTCGGCTGGTTCGCCGACCTCGCCGAGTCCTACGCCTGGGAGACCGACCTCGGACGCGCCGAGCCGATGGGCATGGCGTCGCACCGGCGGGTCGTCCGGGAGGCGGCCGGGGTCGTCGCGGCGATCACGCCGTGGAACTTCCCGCACCAGATCAACCTGGCCAAGGTCGGCCCGGCGCTCGCGGCGGGGAACACGGTCGTGCTCAAGCCCGCGCCGGACACGCCCTGGTGCGCGGCGGCGCTCGGCGTCCTCGCCGCCGAGGAGACCGACCTGCCGCCGGGCGTGCTGAACGTCCTCACCTCGTCCGACCACGGCATCGGCGCGCTGCTCGCCGAGGACGAGCGCGTGGACCTGGTCTCGTTCACCGGGTCCACCGCGACCGGACGCGCCGTCATGGCGTCCGCCGCGAAGACGCTCAAGCGCGTGTTCCTGGAGCTCGGCGGCAAGTCGGCGTTCATCGTGCTGGACGACGCGGACCTCAAGGCCGCCTGCTCGTACGCCGCGTTCGCCGGCGTCACGCACGCCGGGCAGGGCTGCGCGATCACCACCCGCGTGCTGGTGCCGCGCGACCGGTACGACGAGGCCGCCGCGATCATCGCGAAGACCCTGACCAGGCTCGGACCGGGCGACCCGTCCGACGACGGGACGGTCTGCGGGCCGCTGGTCTCGGCGGCGCAGCGCGACCGGGTGGAGGCGTACCTGCGGCTCGCGGTCGAGGAGGGCGGCGCGTTCGCCTGCGGAGGCGGCCGTCCGGAGGGCCGCGAGCACGGCTTCTGGATCGAGCCGACGCTGGTCACCGGCCTGACGAACGACTCCCGCACCGCACGTGAGGAGATCTTCGGCCTGGTGCTGGTGCTGCTGGCGCACGACGGCGACGACGACGCCGTCCGGATCGCGAACGACTCGCCGTTCGGGCTGTCGGGCGCGGTGCACGGATCCCCGGAGCGGGCGAACGCGGTCGCCGCGCGGCTGCGCACCGGGACGGTCAGCGTCAACGGCGGCGTCTGGTACGGCGCGGACGTGCCGTTCGGCGGCTACAAGCAGTCCGGGATCGGCCGCGAGATGGGCGTCGCGGGGTTCGAGGAGTACCTGGAGACCAAGGCGATCGCCGAAGGAGCGTGACGATGGGCGGCACGGCGGGCAGCGGGAGCGCGCGGTTCGAGGGGAAGGTCGCGATCGTCACCGGCGCGGCGGGCGGGATCGGCGCGGCGTACGCCCGCGCGCTCGCCGCCGAGGGCGCGTCGGTCGTCGTCGCGGACGTCAACGACGCGGGCCGGGAGGTCGCGGACGAGGTCAAGGGATTGTTCGTGCACGCGGACGTGTCGGACCCGGCGTCCGTCCAGGCCATGGCGGACGCGGCGGCCGAGCGGTTCGGCGGCGTCGACCTCCTGGTCAACAACGCGGCGATCTTCGGGACGATGCGGCTCGACTTCCTGTTCACCGTCGACTGGGACTACTACAAGCGGTTCATGGCCGTGAACATGGACGGCGCGCTGCTCTGCACCCGCGCCGTCGTCCCGCACATGCGGGCGCGCGGCGGCGGCGCGGTCGTGAACCAGTCGTCCACGGCGGCCTGGCAGTACGCGGGGTTCTACGGCCTGGCGAAGGTCGGGGTGAACGGCCTGACGCAGCAGCTCGCGCACGAGCTCGGCTCGATGGGCATCCGGGTGAACGCGATCGCGCCCGGCCCGACCGACACCGAGGCGAACCGGACCGTCGTGCCGGGGAACATGTCGCAGAAGATCGTCCGGGACCGGCTGGCGCTCAAGCGCATGGGCACCCCCGAGGACCTGACCGGGATGTGCCTGTTCCTCCTCTCGGACGAGGCGCGCTGGATCACCGGCCAGATCGTCAACGTGGACGGCGGCGAGGTGTTCCGGGCATGACGGTCGGCTTCGTGGGGCTGGGCCAGATGGGCGCGCCGATGGCGAAACACCTGGTCGAACGCGGGCTGGTCGTCTACGACACGCGTCCCGAGGCGGTCGCGCCGCTTGTCGCGGCGGGCGCGCGGAGCGCCGCCGGGATCGCCGAGCTGGCCGCCGGGTCCGACCTCGTCTCGGTCATGGTGCGGG
>NZ_JBFAOF010000508.1:0-5236 GCF_040675125.1 Spirillospora sp. NPDC049652
CGACCGGGGCGCGGCGGCCGTCGCGACCGGCGCGCGGCGGCTCGACAACGGCGTCACGCCGCTGCTCGCGGGCGCGCGTCAGCTCCAGACGGGGTCGGGCGCGCTGCTGTCGGGCGCGCGGCAGCTCGATGAGGGGAACGGGCGGCTGCTCGCCGGAGCCCGGCGACTGGACGACGGGAACGCGCAGCTCCAGACAGGCGCGGCCCGGCTCGCGTCCGGGCTGGCGTCGGCGCGCGACCAGATCCCCGTGATCCAGAACGACGACATGCACCACGCCGCCCAGAACTTCGCGAACCCGGTGGACGTCAGGACCACCAACGCCCACCCCGCCCGGCAGTACGGGCGCGGACTCGCGCCGTTCTTCATCGCGATCGGCCTGTGGGTCTTCGGAATCGTCGCTTTCCTGCTGATCCGCCCGGTGTCCGGCCGGCTGCTGGCCGGGCGGCTCGGCTCGGCGACGGTCGCGTTCGCCGCGTTCCTGCCCGTCCTCGCGGTCGGGCTGGCCGCGGCGCTCGTGCTGTTCCTCGTCCTGGACGTCGGACTCGGCCTCGACCCCGTCTCCACCGCCGGGACGCTCGGGCTGATGGCCCTCGGCGTCGCCGCGTTCGCCGCGATCGTGCAGCTCCTGCGGATCGCGTTCGGCGCGGTCGCGGACGCGCTGGCGCTCGTCCTGCTGATCACGCAGCTCGTGTCGTGCGGCGGCCTGTACCCCGTGGAGACGCTGCCGCAGCCGTTCCGCGCGATCCATGACGTCATCCCGATGACCTACCTGGTCGAACCGCTGCGCACGACGATCTCCGGCGGCCTGGCGAGCCGCGCGCTGCGCGACGCCGGGATCCTCGGCCTCTACCTGGCCGTGGCGCTCGCCTTGCTCGTCGGGGCCGTGGCGCTGCGCCGCCGCTGGACGCTCTCCCGCCTCAAGCCGGACCTCGACCTGTGACCGGGCGGAGAGCGTGGATTGAGAGCTGTGGCCGGGTCCGCGTCCCCGCGTTCGGGGTCGCGCCTCAGGACCAGGCGGGGAAGGTGTGGCCGACGGCGAGCTGCTTGCCCGCGGTGAGCTCACCGACCGTGACGAAGGTGAACCCGCGCTTCTGGAGGCCCGCGAGGACGCGCGGGATGGCGTCCACCGTCGTCTTGTGGATGTCGTGGAACAGCACGACGTCGCCCTGCTTCGGCTGCCGCGTCCCGACCCGGACGTTCCGCGCGACGTCCTGGTACCGCCAGTCGAGGCTGTCCACGTCCCAGACGATCTCCGGCATGCCGACCGCCTTGCCGACCCGGGCGTCCGTCGCGCCGTACGGCGGCCGGAAGACCGTCGGCGCCACCCCGCCGGACGCCTCGGTGATCGCCTTCTCCGTCCGCTGCACCTGGGACCGGACGGCGCCGGTGGACAGGCCGGTGAGCTGCGGGTGCGACCAGGTGTGGTTGCCGAGCTGATGGCCTTCGAGCACCATCCGCCGGATCTCCGCCTTGTGGGACCCGACGTTCTCGCCGAGCATGAAGAACGTCGCGCGCGCCCCGGCCGCCTTGAGGACGTCCAGCAGGTGCGCGGTGTACGGGCCGGGCCCGTCGTCGAAGGTCAGCGCCACGCACTTGACCTGGGCGCAGTTGATGGCCCGGGGCGCCGGCGTGGTCGGGGCCGGGCTGGGCGTGGGCGCGTGCTTCTTCACGGCCGCCGCCTGCTGCCTCAGCTGCCCGGAGTGGACGGATCCGCACGCGGCGCCGAGCGCCGCCGCCGTCAGCCCGACCAGGGCGCCCTTCGCCACCGGCTTGACCCGCATCCTGCACACCTCCGCCCCGAGTTGGAGCCCTCGCCTTCTCAGGCGTGCCCGGGAACGCCTCACGTGTCGGCGTGGACCCCGTCCAGAAACGGCAAAACACCCATGGAACGGACGAGCCGGTCCCGGTCGGCGGGGGCGCGGCGGTCAGCGGAGGGGCCAGTCGGGGACCTCGCCGGGCAGGTCCCGGCTGACCCGCATCGTGAACTCGGCCGGGCGCTTCTCCAGGAAGGAGGTGATGCCCTCGGCCGCGTCCGGGGCCGCGCCGAGCGCGGCCATCAGCCGCGAGTCGCTGACGTGCGAGTCCCACGGGGACGGCGCGGACAGCCCCGACCACATCAGCCGCCGGATCGCCGCCACCGAGACCGCCGAGGTGTTGTCGGCGATCTCGCGGGCGAGCGCGTAGGCGGCGGGGAGCAGCTCGTCCGGCGGGTAGACGCGGGAGACGAGGCCGCCCGCGAGCGCCTCCTGCGCGTCGAACACGCGTCCGGTGGCGGCCCACTCCATCGCCTGCGCGATCCCGACGAGCCGCGGCAGGAACCAGGACGACGCCGCCTCGGTGACGATCCCACGCCGCGCGAACACGAACCCGAACCTGGCCTTCTCGCTGGCCAGCCGGACGTCCATGGGCAGCGTCACCGTCACCCCGACGCCCACGGCCGCGCCGTTGAACGCGCCGATCACGGGCTTGAGGCAGCGCGCGATGCGCAGCGCGACCGTGCCGCCGCCGTCGCGCGGGGTGCCGTCCTCCAGGACGTCGTCCTCGCCCGCGAACATGTCCTGGGACCGGTCCTTGTCGAAGGTGGCGCCGCCCGCGTCGAGGTCGGCGCCCGCGCAGAACGCCCGGCCCGCGCCGGTCACGACGACCACCCGCACGTCGTCGTCGGCGTCGACCCGGTCGAACGCGTCGAGCATCTCGGCGCGCATCGTGTAGGTGTAGGCGTTCATCCGGTGCGGCCGGTCGAGCGTGATCGTGGCGATCCCGTCCCGCACCTCGTACTGGATCTCGGTGTACGTCATCCGGCCGTCCTTCCCGCGCAGAGTGGAAGGCGATTCTAGAACGCGACTCAGTCCCCGCTCCGGGGCGGGTGGTCAGGACGAGGCGGAGGGGAACAGGCGCTCCACGACGTCGCGGCGCCAGTCGGCCACGCTCAGCGGGACGCCCGGCGGCGGATGCGGGGCGAGGAAGTCGCCGTCCGGGACGAGGTTGACCGTGACCTCGCCGTCCTCACCCAGGTCGAAGGTCGCGGGATGGTCCGGGCCGGCGGCGGCGATCCGCCGCACCAGCTCGCCGAGGACCCGCGACCAGCCGGACCCCAGATACCAGGCGAGGCCGGTGACCCGCAGCTCCGGCATCCCGCGCGCCGCCAGGCCCGCCGTCCGCAGTTCCAGGCCGCCGGGACGCTCCGCCCCGACGATCCGGACCTCACCCCGTGTCCGATGCCGCTCCACGCCGCCGTCCTTCCGCTGCCGTCCGCGCGACGCTCCAACGTCACGATTCACGTCACGATATGGTGGCGCGCGCCGGGCCGGTCACTCGAGCGGAGTGACAAGTCCGATAAATTGCGACAGTGAACTGGTCCGTGTCGACGTACGACTCAGCCTTCGGCTACGTCTCCGCACACGGCGCCCCCCTGATCGACCTGCTCGACCCGCAACCCGGCGAGAAGATCATCGACCTGGGCTGCGGTACGGGCGCCTTCACCGCGGACATCGCCGAACGCGGGGCCGAGGTGCTGGGCATCGACGGCGCGCCGGAGATGGTCGCGCAGGCGTCCAACCTGAACCCCGGCCTGTCGTTCACCATCGGCGACGCCCACGACTTCACCACCAGCGAACCGTTCGACGCGGTCGCCTCCAACGCGGCGCTGCACTGGATGACCCGCGACCCGGACGCGGTGATCGCGCACGTGCACGCAGCGCTGCGCCCCGGCGGACGCTTCGTCGGCGAGCTCGGCGGGGCGGGGAACTGCGCCGAGCTGATCGCCGCGATGCAGACCGCGTGGCGCGTGTTCGGCCTCGGCGAGCCCGAGCTGCCCTGGTACTTCCCCACCCCGGCCGAGTACGCGGCGCGCCTGGAGGACGGCGGGTTCACGATCCGGCTGCTGGAGCACGCCGACCGCCCGTCCCGGATGACCGAGTGCCCGGACGGCGCGGCCGACTGGGTCCGCATCTACGCCCCGAGCACCCTCTCGGACGTCCCGCCGGACATGGTCGAGCCGCTGCTGGCCCGGGTGAACGAGCTGGCCGCCCCGGCGCTGCGCCGCGAGTCCGGCTGGGTCGCCGACTACGTCCGGCTGCGCTTCGCCGCCGTCCGCAAGCCCGACGGCTCCTCCACCCTCCCCTAGAACGCCCAGAGCTCGCTTCGCTGTAAGGGCTCGCTCGGGCGGCGCGGGACGCATCGCCTAGGCTCCGAAGCATGCTGCGCCTGCATGATCCGCGGACCGGACGGCTCGAAGACCTGCCCCGCGCGGAGGTTCTGCGCGTCCATGTGCTGGAGGGCACCGATCTGCGCGGCCTGGTCGTCGCCGACCTCCTCCGCCGCCTCGCCGACCGCCGCGGACGGCGCGTCCTGCTGTCGGGCGACGTGAACGACGGCGGCCAGGAGGACGTCGCCGAGTACGGGGTCGCTCCCCTGTACCCCGACGCGCCGACCAAGGCCGACCTGTACGTCGCACCGCGCGCGCACGAGACGGACGCGTGGACGCTCGTGGTTCCTCCGGCGGCCGGGGCGGCCAGGCCGTCCGAGGGCGATCCTCTGGCCGTACGGCTGGCGTACCTCTCGGCGCACTACCGCGAGCCTCTGGACCTGGACGTCGAGGCGGCCGCGTCCCGCCTGCGGGCCTGGCGCGCGGGCGTCGCGGAATGGGCGAACGCGCCGGGCCGTCCGATGCACCGCCCCTCGGCCACCGAGGCCGAGACGGCCCTGACGGACGACCTGGACACCCCGGCGGCGCTGGCCGTCCTCGACCGGGTCGCGTCCGACGCCTCGATCGCGCCGGGCGCGAAGCTGGAGACCTTCGTCCACCTGGACCTCCTCCTCGGCCTGAACGTCGTCGCCGACATCGGCCGGACCGCCTGATTCCGCCCCGAGCCGGGCCCTTCGGGAGGTTCCCCTGACCTCCCGCGGACCGCCCGACCAGGTCGTTAGCCTGCGAGCCCGACAACGAGGAGGGCTCGATGAGAGGCAGGGCGTCCGCGCTCACCCTGTGCCTGTCCGCCACGGCCTGCACGTCCGCGCCCACCGTCGCCGGGGGCGGGACGCTGAGCCCGGGGGACGTCTTTCCCGCGCCGTCCGCCGGAATGGTCGGCACGACGCCCGCGACGACGGACGTCGTGACGCCGTACCGCCGGTTCCACCAGGTCGTCGAGCGGGCCCTCGCGATGGGTGACGCGGCGCAGGTCCCGGACGTCGCGACGGGCGCGGTGGCCGCGCGCATCGAGGACGAGATCGCCGC
>NZ_JBFAOF010000509.1:0-5233 GCF_040675125.1 Spirillospora sp. NPDC049652
CGTCCTCGCCGGCCAGGAGCTGCTCGGCGGTGCGGGTGCGGCCCGCGTCGGTGAACGGCTGCGCCGCGCCCGGCCGGGGCCGCGTCGCCAGCGTGCCCGGCTGGCCGCCCGCGCCGGGACCGGCGTTCAGGCTGAGCGGAAGCGTGCGGGTGCCGGGGACCGGCCAGTCCCGCTCGGTCTTCCACGACCCGTCCGGACGCTCCACGTCCACCTTCGGCTCGTTCTCGATGCCGTTGCGGATGCCGTACAGGTACCGGTCGAACCAGTGGTGCGTCTGTCGCAGCCACTCGTCGATCCGCCAGCGGAACGGCGTGGCGTGGTTGGCCTGGTGCAGCCACAGCTTGCGCGGGACGCCCGCCGCCTTCAGGGCGTTCCACCACCGGACGGACTGCTCGGTCTTGACGTTCCAGTCGTTGAGCCCGTGCACCACCATCACGGCCGCCTTGACCCGCCGGGCGTCCTTGACGTAGTTGCGCTCGTCCCAGAACGGGCTGTAGTCGCCGGTCTCGCGGTCCTGGCGGGCCTCGATCTCGTCGATGACCTGCTTGCAGACCTCGGGGTTCTTGCGGGTGAGGACGGCCTTGGCGAGCACGTCCAGGTCCTCGCCCTGGTAGCCGCCGGGTGCGATCACCCCGCCGTTGTCGCGGTAGTAGTCGTACCAGCTGGAGATGCCGGCGATCGGCACGATGGCCTTCAGGCCGTCCACGCCGGTCGCTGCGGCCATGTTCGGCAGCGTCCCGTCGTAGGACTGGCCGATCATGCCGACGTTCCCGGTGGACCAGTCGGCCTTCACCGGGGTCCCGTCCGGGGCCCAGCCGCGCGCCCGGCCGTTCAGCCAGTCCACCGCGGCCTTCGCGCCCGCCTGCTCGTTGCGCGCGCCCGAGGTCGGGCAGCCGGTCGAGCCGCCGGTGCCGAGGCTGTCCAGGTCCGCGACGGCGTAGCCGCGCGGCAGGAAGTAGTTGTCGTAGTAGCCGGGGAAGACGTCGGCCAGGTTCCGCTGGAACCGGGTCGCGGCGAGGCCGCGCGCGCCGCCGATGTCCACCGGGTGGTTCGGGACGTCCAGGATGCCCGCCCAGTAGGGGCTGGGCTCCATGATCGTCGGCACCCGGAGGCCCTGGCCGGTCTCCTTGGGCCGCATGATCCGCAGCTGGACGGTGTCGCGCTTGCCGTCGCGGTCGCTGTCGACGGTGGTCTCGATGTTCACGGTCTGGCTGATCGCGTCCGCGCGGGAGAACACCGGCTGGGTCTCGCCGCCGCGGACCTCGGCGGCGGTCCGGGCCGGTTCTCCGGCCGGCCGGCCGGGGGCGGCGGCGGACGCGTCCGGCGCGAGCGCGGTGAGCGTCGCGACCGCGACGGCCGCGGCACCCGCCGTGAGGAATCGCTTCATGGGGGCTCCTGAGGGGATAGAGCCGAACGTGACTGAAATGTCACATCGGAGTGAACCCCACAAGATCGCGTTTGTGAAGGGCCGCCGCTCCGGCGGGCGTCCGGAGGGCGGCGGGCCGGAAGGCGGCGCGGGCGGGAAGGCGCGGCCTCGCCGGCGCGTTGTGCTTCGTGCGGACTGAGATGCTTACTTGATTACGTTCGCTGGACGAGTATCGCCGGCCGGCGTCCGCGCTCCGCGGCGGCCGGTCCGCGAGGACCTATGGAGGACCCGTATGGGGATGCCCGGGATGCCGGGGAACGGCTGGCAGGTGATGGCCTCGTTCCGTCGGGACAGCTCGGTCACGCAGAAGAAGCTGGCGAAGGGGACGGTCAAGCGGATCGCCGGGTACGCCCGGCCCTACATCCGCGAGCTGGTGCTGTTCCTGGCGCTGAACGCGCTCGCCGCGGTGATCGTGGTGGCCAACCCGCTGCTGCTCAAGGGCATCATCGACCGCGGCATCATCCCGCACCGGCAGGGCGTCGTGCTCGGCCTCGCGATCACCGTCGCGGCGCTGGCGCTGCTGGAGGCGGTGCTCGGCCTCGCCCAGCGCTGGTACTCGGCGAGGATCGGCGAGGGCCTGATCTACGACCTGCGGACGCAGGTGTTCGGGCACGTCCAGCGGCAGCCCGTCGCGTTCTTCATGCGGGCCCAGACCGGCTCGCTGATCAGCCGCCTGAACAGCGACGTGATCGGCGCGCAGCGGGCCCTGACGACCACGCTGTCGTCGGTGGTGTCCAACGTGATCAGCCTGGTCCTGGTGCTGGTCACGATGCTGGTGCTGTCCTGGCAGGTGACGCTGATCGCGCTGCTGCTGCTCCCGGTCTTCGTGCTGCCCGCCAAGTGGGTCGGCAAGCGGCTGCAGGCGGTGAGCCGCGAGCAGATGCAGCTGGACGCCGAGATGAGCTCGCTGATGACCGAGCGGTTCAACGTCGCCGGGGCGATGCTCGCCAAGCTGTACGGGCGGCCGGCCGAGGAGGAGGAGAACTTCGCCGCGCGGGCCGCCCGGGTCCGCGACATCGGCGTGGTCGCGGCCATGTACGGCCGGGTGTTCTTCACCGCGCTGACCCTGGTCGCGGCGCTCGCGACCGCCATGGTCTACGGCGTCGGCGGCTCGCTGGTCGTGGACGGCAGCTTCCAGCTGGGCACGCTGGTCGCGCTCGCCACCCTGCTGACCCGCATGTACGGGCCGCTGACCGCGCTGTCCAACGTCCACGTGGACGTGATGACCGCCCTGGTCAGCTTCGACCGGGTCTTCGAGGTGCTGGACCTCAAGCCGCTCATCGACGACAAGGACGGCGCGGTGCCGCTCACCGTCGCCGAGGACCGCGCGCCCGCCGTCGAGTTCGACCACGTGTCGTTCCGCTACCCCTCCGCCGAGGAGGTCTCGCTGGCCTCGCTGGAGTCGATCGCCCGCACCGACACCGCGCCCGGCCGGGACGTGCTGTTCGACGTCGACTTCACCGCCGAGCCGGGCCAGCTCGTCGCGCTGGTCGGGCCGTCCGGGGCGGGCAAGTCGACGATCACGCACCTGGTGTCGCGGCTGTACGACGCGTCCGGCGGCGCGGTGCGGATCGGCGGCCAGGACGTCCGGGACGTGACGCTGGACTCGCTGCGCGCCCGCGTCGGCGTCGTCAGCCAGGACGCGCACCTGTTCCACGACTCCATCCGCGAGAACATGCGGTACGCCCGGCCGGACGCCACCGACGAGCAGATCACCGCGGCGCTCGAGGCGGCGCAGGTCGGGGAGCTGGTCGCCGACATGCCGGACGGCCTGGACACCGTGGTCGGCGACCGCGGCTACCGGCTGTCGGGCGGCGAGAAGCAGCGCCTCGCCATCGCCCGGCTGCTGCTCAAGGCCCCCTCGGTCGTCGTCCTGGACGAGGCGACCGCGCACCTGGACTCCGAGTCCGAGGCGGCCGTCCAGCGGGCCCTGGCGACCGCGCTGGCGGGCCGCACCTCGCTGGTGATCGCGCACCGGCTGTCCACGATCCGCGAGGCGGACCAGATCCTCGTGGTGGACGGCGGCCGGGTCGTCGAGCGCGGCCGGCACGAGGAGCTGCTGGCCCGCGGCGGCCTGTACGCCGAGCTGTACCGCACCCAGTTCGCCCGCCAGGAGGAGCGGACGGACGGCGCCCCGGTCCTCGCCGCCGACTGACCGCGCCCGGCAATCCCGTGATTCTGTGATCACTCTCCGTAGGATGGGCTCGTCAACGCGACGGACAACGGGGGTGGCACGCGATGACGAGGATGCGCGCGGCGGGAGCCGTGCTGGTGCTGGCGGCCGTGGCCTTCGCGGGCTCGGCCTGCGGCTCGGAGGGCGAACACGCGGCGAAGGCCCGCGGGGCTTCCGGCGGGCCGTCTTCGGCCCCTCGGGGGACTGCGGCGGCCGGTACGGCGAAATCCGGGCATCACCCGGCGGCGGGGGCGGTCGGCGCAGGCGCGGGCGGGCCGGCGCGGCCCGCGGGCGGCAAGCCGGTGCGGAAGCTGACCGGAGTGGTCCGGCAGGCGTCGGTGCGGGCCGGCAGTGCCTGCTCCGATCTCGGCGTGGTGGCCCGGACGTCGGACGGCGGAGCCGCCTCGTGCGCCGTGAAAAAGGGAGAGAAGGGGCGGCGCTGGACCGTCGCGCACGGTTCCGCGCCCGTCCCCACCGGGAGCGTCAAGGCCGGCGCGTCCTGCTCGGACGTGGGCGCGGTCGCGCAGAACCCGGACGGCAAGGGGATGACCTGCGCCGAGGAGGGCGGCAAGACCCGCTGGGCCCAGGCGGACGGGGTCGTGGCCGTTCCGGGCGCCATCCGCCCCGGCGGCTTCTGCGCGCCGCTGGCCGCGAAGGGACTGTCGCCGCAGAGCGCGGTGTACACCTGCGCCCGGAAGGCGGGGGAGAAGCAGGCGCGCTGGCAGAAGTGAGCCGGAAGTGACCCGGGGCGCCCGCGGGCGGCACGCCGGCCCCGGGCGCCCCGGCCGTTCGGTTCGCCTCCGGGGCGCCGGTCAGACGCTGACGCTCCGGGGCGCCGGTCAGACGTGCGGCTCCGGGGCGCCGGTCAGACGCTGAGGCGGTAGCCGAGGCGGGTCAGCTCGTTGCCCGCGATCCGCTCGACCTGGACGACCTGGCGCGGGTTGAGCCGGTCGCGCCAGATCCCCACCCGGCGCTCGGGCTCGGCGGGATCGACCGGGGCGCCGGGCCGGACGAGCCCGGCCAGCACGCCGGGGGACAGCGGCGCCCCCAGGTACTCCGAGACCTCCCGGGCCGCCTGGCGGGGGTCGGCCGCCAGGTCCTCGAACCGCACGGTGTGCAGCTGGTCCTCGGGGGTCTGGGCGCGCAGCCGGGCCGACAGCCGCACCGAGCCGCGCCAGCGCAGCGCGCACTTGACCGCGAGGGCGGCGCCGGGCCAGCGGAGCCGCTCGCTCTCCTCCTCCACGCCGAGGAAGGGGTTGGGGAACACCTCGTCCAGGTTCGACAGGCCCGGCCGGAACCAGCCGAGGCAGCCGTCGTCGGCGAGCATCTCCGCCACCACGTCCCGGCCGTCCCGGATCACCTGGATCAGCTGGGCGTCGGGGAAGGCGTCCAGCAGCACGTCGGCGCTGTACAGCAGGTCGGGGGTGGCGTCGGCGAACCGCTCCACGCCGCGCGGCTCGACGCACGGCTCCTCCGCCGGGCGGCCCGCGTCCGCGAAGGGCCTGCCCCCCGCGCCGGCCGCCCCCGGCGGCACGGGCGGCAGGCCGGCCAGGCTCCGGCACTCGCCGGGGCAGGACAGGCAGCCGCCCCATGGACGCTCCACTTCCCCTACGCGCTCAATTCAGGCACCGAAC
>NZ_JBFAOF010000510.1:0-5230 GCF_040675125.1 Spirillospora sp. NPDC049652
GTCCACTCACGGGGCGTCCGGCGCCCGACGGCCGGGACCGGCCCGCGCCGGGTGACGACGCCGTGCCGGACGCGGAACGGGGAGAACCGGCCCGGCTCGTCCGCGAGCACGGCGGCGAACCGGCCGCCGGGCCGCAGCGCCGCCCGGACGGCCCGCAGCGCGCCCGCCCGGTCGGGCATGTAGGGCAGGCCGCAGCGGCAGACGGCCGCGTCGAACACCCCGGCCGGCACACCGAGGTCGGTCTCGGCCGCGACCGCGCGGAACTCGGCCTGCGGCATCCCGCGCTCGCGCGCCAGGGACCGGGCGGCGGCCACCATCGGCTCGGCGAGGTCCAGGCCGAGCACCCGGCCGGCGCGGCCGACCCGTTCGGCCGCGGCGAGCGCCGAGCCGCCCGCGCCGCAGGCCAGGTCGAGCACGCGGTCTCCCGGGCCGAGCCGGGCCAGCCGGAACATCCGCTCGTCCACCGGGCGGGCGGGCGCGGCGAGGTCCCGCCGGTACTCGGCCCAGCCGGGGGCGGCGAGCGTCCACTCGGCGCGCTGCTGCGCGCGGACCGCCTCGTCGAGCAGCCGCTCGGCGAGGCGGTCCGGCGACGCGCCGGCCGGGGTCACCGCGTCCCGCTCCGGAGCGCCGCGCGCCCGGCGCGCGTGGCCGTGACGCGCGCGTTCTCCCTGGTGTGCCCGCTCTCCAGGGCGTGCTCGCTCTCCATGGCGTGCCCGGTCATGGCGGCCGCCGGGGTCACCGGACGTCGGAGTCGGAGACGGCGAAGAGCACGCCGTGCGGACGGGCGTGGCCGGCGGTGCCGTGCGGCCAGCTCTCGCGGTCGAACGCGACGCAGGGCTGCCCGGTGTTCTCGTCCTTGAACGAGGTGTCGAGGGTGAGGCCGGTGCGCGGGTCGAAGTCGGTCATGCAGATCTTGTGGTCGCCGTCGATGCCGGCCTTGGCGATGAAGTAGTCGGCGGTGACGACCCGCTTGATCTGCGTGGTCTCGTGGTAGTAGCCG
Organism: Spirillospora sp. NPDC049652; assembly: GCF_040675125.1. Lineage (NCBI taxonomy): Bacteria > Bacillati > Actinomycetota > Actinomycetes > Streptosporangiales > Thermomonosporaceae > Spirillospora > Spirillospora sp. NPDC049652. Next base: position 1,001 of record NZ_JBFAOF010000510.1, read on the forward strand.
TCCGGGCCGCGCTGGAAGTGGTCCATGGAGCCCCAGTGCGGGCCGATGCCGACGCGGCCCTGGGGCCCGCCGATGCCGCCCTTGATCTGCTCGGCGCCGACCAGCGGCGGGCAGTCGGGGTCGGCTCCGCCGGCGGTGATCTCGGCCTGCGTGTCGATCCGGCACCTGGGGTGCGGGCCGGCCGCCAGCAGTTTCCGGACGTCGAGCACGAACAGCATGCCGCTGTTCTGGGCGAGCGGGTGGCGCGGGTCCGAGCCCATGACCGTCTGGAACAGGTACCGGTCGTCGGGGGTGAGCGCCAGCCAGCTGCTGCCCGCGTTGGAGCCGGTCAGCGGCGGGTTCAGGCCGAGCCGTTTGTAGGCGGTGCTGCTGTCGAAGACCTCCTGCCAGACCGGGTGGGGCGACATCACGTCCGGGGTGAAGTAGATGACGCCGCCCGCCATGGTCGAGGCGAACAGCCCCCGGTGGGACGGCTGGCTGGCCAGGGCGTTCTCCATGACCATGCGGTCCTCGTCGAAGGCCGCGAACTGGTCCTCGCGCGGCCCCGTGGGCAGGTACGAGACCGACAGCAGCTTCGGCCGGTCCCGGTTGGCGATGTCGAAGATCCGCACGGAGTTGCGCAGCAGGGTCGGGTCGGTGAGCTTGGTGTCGGGGTCGAGGTAGTTGCGGGCCTCGGCGAAGTCGCTCAGCACCAGCCGGTTGAGGTCCTCGCGGACCTGGAGGCCGTGCGGGTTGGCGCACGACGCGACGGGCAGCTGGGGGACGCTGTGGCACTTGGTCCGGTCCTCGCTCTGCCGGGTCGCCGCCGCGGTCTCGCTGGTCACCCTTCCCTTGGGGTCGAGCCGGATGAGCTCGCCGGGCGTCCCTCCGAAGCCGTTGCCGACACGGACCTGGCCGTCGGAGTAGGTGCAGGGGCCGGAGACGTCCGGGCCGCCGAGGTAGGACCCGTAGGCGTAGCCGTCCTTGGTGGTCCAGAAGGCGTCGGGCACCGAGCCGCAGGGGGTGTCCTTGCCGAGGGCGACGCCGGTGAGCCGCACCTCGGGCAGCCGGCTCACGTCGAAGACGTAGTCGGTGTCGGCGAACATGGTGCCGGCGTAGACGCGCTGGCCCTTGTGCCAGATGTACTGCATGTGGTGGGGCTCGCCCTGGGTGAGCGGGCCGATGGTGGCGGTGTTCATGACCTTGCCGTAGGTGGGCGAGCCCTTGGTGGCGTCGATGACGGCCAGGAAGTCCGGCGGGACGGCTCCGGTCGGCGAGGCGGACGTGCTGTGCGGGTGGCCGGTCGCGGCGGCCTTGGCGGGCGGGGAGCCCTCGGCTCCGGCCCAGGCGAGCACCCATTCGCGGCGGTGCGGCCCGCCGTGGTCGCGGACGAGGTGGTTCTCCACCCAGTACGTCTTGCCGTCGGAGCCCTTGACCGCCGATCTGACGACGCGCGCGCCCGGTTCCTCCGAACCGCACGACACGAGGACGAGGACGGCGGCCAGCAGCGATGCGGCGGCCGCCGCCAGGAATGACACTCGGCGCCGGTGCGGCGCGGCGAACACGTGCACGGGATCTCCTCTGCCCCTCAGGCACGGCAACTTTAAAAAAATATAGTTCTCTCTCCCGGAAAGACAAGGGGTGCGGACCCGGCGGCGGACCGCCGCCGCCACCCCGACCTCACCTCGACATCACCCGGACCTCGCACTGAAGCGCTCGTCCGCGCGCCGGTAGACCTCCGGGCTCGTCCCGACGTCGGACCACCAGCCCTGCACTTCCACATAGCGGAGCGTCCCCGCGCGGGCGTAGTGGCGGTTGAGGTCCCAGATCTCGACCTCGCCGCGCGCCGACGGCCGCAGGGACCGGACGAGGTCGAACGCGTCGCGGTGGTAGAGGTAGCAGCCGAGGTCCATCCAGCCGGGGCCGTGCCGGTCCGGGTCCTTGTCGCCGAGCGCCGTGACGCGGCCGTCCGCCACGCGGAGCGGCGTGTACCCGGCGGTGTCGGCGGTGCGGGTCGCGACGACCAGCGCGCCGTCCGGCTGGGCGGCGAAGGCGCGCACGCTCGGCCCGAGCGGGGCCTCGATCAGGACGTCGCCGCAGGCGACCATGAACTTGTCGGTGCGCAGGAGGTGCTCGGCCCGCGCGATCGCCGCCGCCATCCCGGCCCCCGACGGCGGCTGCCACACGTACCCGAGGCTGCGCAGGCCTAGGTGCCGGCCGTCGCGCAGGACGCGCAGGAAGTCCCCGGCGTGCCGGTCGTCGATGACCACCAGGACGTCCGCGACGCCCGCCCGGACGAGCTGGTCGACGACCCGCTCCACCAGCGGCCGGCCGCCCACGGGCAGCAGCTGCTTGCTGGTGCGGTCGGTCAGGGGCGCGAGCCTGGTGCCGCGCCCGCCGGCGAGGACGACCCCGGTGACCACCCCGGCCACCGGGCCGTCTAGGAGGCCGTCCGCGGGTTCGCTCTCCGGATCGGCCGCGGAATCGGTCGCCGAGCTGGCAGCCGACCGTGGCGGCGGTGCGGCCCTCGGGCGCGGCGGCGCGCTCACCGGTCGTCCTCCGGGTTCGCCGCCCGGACGCACAGGACGGCCGACGGGATCTGGACGCCGTCCGAACGCGTCCGGAAGCGGGCGACGGCGCTCTCGACGGCACTCCACGCCTCGCCGGCGTCCGGGGAGCCGTAGCGCTCGCGGATCCGGGCGAGCAGGAAGGGCGGCGTCACCGCGCGGGTGAACGCCACGTACGCGCCGACCGACTCGAACTCGAACGGCACCCGCGTCTCCTCGATCGACACGCCGGTGAAGCCCGCGGCGCGCAGCTCGCGGGTCAGGTCCTCGGGGTCGGACATGCTGAACGGGCCGGGCGTGCCCGGCGCGAGGGGAGGCAGGTCCAGGACGGAGCTCAGCGACGCGAAGCCGAGCGCCATCACCGGGGCGTCCGCCGCGGGCCCCCACACGGCGGCGGCGAGCACGCCCCCGGGCCTGAGGACGCGGCGCAGCCCCGTGAACGCCGCCACGTGGTCCACGGCGAACATCAGGCCCCAGCGGCTCAGCACCACGTCGAACGAACCGGGCGGAAACCCCTGTGCCTCCACGTCCGCCTCGGTGAACTCGACGTCCGCCGCGACCGGGCCGAGCCCGGCGGCGCGCCGCCGGGCGATCCGCAGCATCTCCGGGGAGATGTCGGTTGCGACGACGCGTCCGGTCCGGCCCACGCGGCGCGCGGCGCTCAGGGCGGGTTCGCCGAGGCCCGTCCCGACGTCCAGGACGCTCTGCCCTGGTCCGACGCCGCCGAGGTCGAGGAGCCGTCCGGTGACGACGGCCGCGCCGCGCTCGAACACCTCCCGTGCCTCGGCCCAGCCCGCGCTGAGGGAGTCCCAGGTGGCGCGCTGCGCCTCCTTGACGGCGCGCGCGTCGAGTGAAGTGCCCACCTCAGCCCTCCGTTCCAGCGGGAGACGGTCCGTCCACTCGGGCCCTGGCCGCCGCGAGGTGTTCGGACGTGGTGCCGCAGCAGCCGCCGAGGATGTCGGGGGCGTAGGCGTCCCGCCATCCGGCGAGCAGGTCGGCGAAGGCGTCCGGGTCGAGCGCGGACGGCAGGGCCTCGTCCACATGCGTCCAGCGGTTCGCGCCCTCGCGGACCTCGTTGTTGGGGTAGCAGCCGATCGGCCCGGAGCAGGCCGCGCGCAGCTCGGCGAGCGCCTTCTCGGCGTCGCCCGGCGCGGTGCAGTTGACCAGGACGGCCTCGGCGCCGTCGCGTTCGGCGGCGGCCGCGGCGTCCGCCAGCCGCTCCCCCGACAGCAGCCGCCCGTCCGCCGCGCAGACGAACGACACCCAGGCGCGTCCGCCCACCGCCTGCACCTGCTCCAGCGCGATCCGCGCCTCCCGCTCGGTGTTCATGGTCTCGATGAGGACGAGGTCGACGCCGACCCGCTGGAGCTCGGTGGCCAGCCAGCGGTGCTCGGCGGCGAGCTCGCCGTCCGGGGGCACCAGGTCGGGGCGGTAGCAGTCCTCCACGGGGGCCATGGACGCCGCGACCAGGGCGTTCCCGGTGCCGCGCGCGGCGCGGGCGACGCCGACCGCGGCGTGGACCATCCAGGCGAGCCCGGCCTCGTCCAGCCCGATCCGGCGCAGGGCCCGCAGGTTGCAGCGGAACGTCGCGGCCGTGACCACGCCGGCGCCCGCCGCCAGGTGTCCCTCGTGGACGGCGCGCAGCGCCTCGCGGCGCGGCTCGGTGGTGAGCGCCCGCGTCGTC
>NZ_JBFAOF010000511.1:0-5221 GCF_040675125.1 Spirillospora sp. NPDC049652
GCGGCGAACAGGACGAGCGCACCGTTGGTGAGCCCGAGGGCCAGGCCCGGCCAGACCAGCAGCATCGGCGCGGTCTGGATGTTGGTGAAGGCCTCGTTCAGCATCGCGCCCCAGGTGGGGGTGTCGCCGCCGCCGATGCCGAGGAACTCCAGGCCCGCCTGGAGGCCGATCGCGAGCCCGGCGACCAGCGCGGTCTGGATGATGATGGGCGCCCGCACGACGATGAGGACGTGCCGGGCGATGATGCGGACGTCGCTCAGCCCGGACACCTTCGCGGCGTCCACGTACAGCTCGCCGCCGACGCCGACGACGATGCCGCGCACCAGCCGGAAGAACACCGGCGAGACGAGGACCCCGAGGACGATCATCAGCGTCCACACCGTGGGGCCGAGGATGGCGCGCGAGGCGAGCAGGACGACCATCGCGGGAAGCGCCATGACCAGGTCGGCGGCGCGTCCGGCGACGGCGTCCAGCAGGCCGCGCCGGTATCCGGCGACGAGGCCGGACGGGACGCCCAGCAGCAGCGCGATGGCCAGCGACAGCGCGGCCCCGGCGAGGGTGGCGCGTCCGCCGTACAGCAGCCGGGACAGGATGTCGCGCCCGGCGGAGTCGAAGCCGAGCGGGTGCCCTGAGGACGGTCCCCCGAACGCCTCGCGCAGGCTGGCCGCGCCGGGCTCCTGGGGGGCGAGCACCGGCGCGAGCAGCACGGCCGCCACGATGGCCAGCAGCACGGCCGCCGCACCGAGGCCGAGCGGATCGCGCATGAGCCTGCGCAGCACGCCCCGGCGCGGGCCGCCCGCGTCCGGGCGGACGGCGGCCGGCGCGGCGGGGGGCAAGGTGGGGTCGCCGGGGGCGCTCATGCCGTCCTCGCCTTCGGGTCGAGCCAGCCGATGAGCAGATCGACCAGCAGGTTGACGATGACGACGCCGGAGACGCTGAACAGCACCAGCGCCATGATGACCGGGATGTCGCCGCGGGTGGTGTAGGTGACGGTCATGCTGCCGATGCCGGGCAGCCCGAAGATCTGCTCGACGATGACCGCGCCGCCGAGCAGCCCGACGAACTGGGTGCCGAGCACCGACACGGCGGGCGCGGCCGCGTTGCGCAGGACGTGCCGCGCCACGACGTGCCCGGGCAGGCCGCGGGCGCGCAGGGTGCGGACGTAGTCGCGGCGCAGCTGGTCGATGACCGAGCCGCGCACCTGCTGGGCGACCCCGGCGACCGCGCCGATCGACAGCGACAGCACCGGCAGGGTGATGGTGGACAGCCAGCCGGCCGGCGAGTCGGTGAACGCGGTGTAGCCGATCGCCGGGAACCAGCCGAGCCGCACCGCGAACACCAGGACGATCACCAGCGTGACCAGGAACCCGGGCAGGGCGTACCCGACGACGGCGAGGACCTGGACGGCCTTGTCGACCGGGCCGCGCCGCAGCCCGGCCCAGGCTCCGAGCAGGAAGGACACCAGCGCGGTGACGGCGGTGACGCCGAGCAGCAGGCTGACGGTCACGGGCAGCCGGGTGGCGACCGCCCGGCCGACGTCCTCCCCGGTGAACCAGGAGGTGCCGATGTCGCCTCGGAGCAGGTGGCCGAGCCAGTCCAGGTACTGGACCAGGACGGGCCGGTCGAGGCCGAGGGCGGCGTTCTTGGCGTCGACGAGCCCCTGGTCGGCGTTCTGGCCGAGCAGCTGGCGTCCGACGTCGGCGCCGGCCGCCGACAGCAGCAGGTGGGTGAGCAGGGAGATGGCCAGCAGGAGCAGCGCTCCGGCGGCGGCCCTGCGCAGGACGAGGCGCAGCATGGTCCTCCGGCTTCCGGTGGGCGGCGGGGCCGGGGCGGGCGGACGGGCGCGCCGCCCGTCCCGCCCGCGGTCCCGCGGGTCTCACTTCGCGGGCGCGTAGCCGTAGATGGAGGGGACGGCCATGCCGGTCTGCGGCGTGACCTTCACCTCGCCGTCGGTCACGTGCAGGTAGGTCATCCGGTAGAAGGGGACGAACCAGGCGTCCTTCACCAGGTGGTCGTTGAGGGCGCGCAGGTCGGCCTTGGCGTCGGCGGCCTGCCTGGACTGGATCTTCGGCAGCAGGCCCTGCACGGTGGCGTCGGTGGTGCCGAACAGGTTGAAGGTGCCGGGCAGCACGAGGTCCTTGATCGTCAGCCAGTCCTCGGCGGGCTGGCCGATGTTCATCACCATGCCGGAGTAGGCCCGGTCGGTGAAGATCTTCCGCACCGCCGAGGCGTCCACCCGGTCCCACTGCAGGGTGATGCCGACGGCCTTGAGGTCGGTCTGCAGGGAGGTGGCGAGGGCGTCGGAGACGATCGCGGGGATGCGCGGCAGCTTCAGGGTGAAGCCCCCGGAGAACCCCGCCTGGGCGAGCAGCGCGCGGGCCTTGGCCGGGTCGTAGGGGTAGGCCTGGTCCAGGGCCGGGTCGTAGCCGGCCGAGGCGGTGCCGAAGACCTGGTCGGTGATCTCGCCGCGGCCGTGCCGGATCTGCTTGAGCATGGTCGCCCGGTCGATGGCGTGGTTGATCGCCTGCCGGACCCGGACGTCCTTCAGCGCGGGGGTGCGGACGCCGCCCCGGTCGAACAGCAGGATGCCCTGGAAGTCGAAGCGCTGCGGGGTGGTCTTCAGCCTGCGGTCGGCCTCGGCGCTCATCTGCTGGCCGGCGTCCTGGAGGAGCGCGGCGTCGATCTGCCCGGTCTTCAGGCCGTTGACGATCGCGGTCTCGTTGTCGAAGTAGCTGATGGTGATGCTGTCGTAGGGCAGGTGCTCGCCCCAGTAGTTCTTGGCGCGGGTGAAGACCCACCGGGTGCCGATCGCGCTGCGCGCCTGGTCCAGCTCGTAGGGGCCGGTGCCCTCGGGCTTGGTCTTCAGCGCGTCGCCCTTGGCGAAGGCGGCGGGATCGGCCATCAGGCCCGCGGCGTCGCTCAGGTAGAAGAGCATCGCCGGGTCCGGCCTGGAGAGGGTGAGCTTGACGTGCGCGGGGTCGGCCACGGTGACGGACTTGAGTGCGGCGAGGGTCTTGGCGTCGGCGCCGCCGCCCTTCTGGAAGCGCTCCAGGTTGGCCTTGACCGCGGTCGCGTCGAACGGCGTCCCGCTGTCGAACTTGACGCCTTGGCGCAGGGTGAGGGTCAGCTGCGTCCGGGTGGCGTCGTAGCTCCACGCGGTGGCGAGCATCGGCGCGTAGGCGCCGTCGGCGTTGCGCTTGACGAGGGTGTCGTAGACGGCCTGGAAGTACGGCAGCGCGCTGCCGACCGCGGCCGCCGGGTCGAGGCTCTGCGGGAGCGTCAGCGTCGCGATGTCGAGCGTCGCGTCCTTGGCCGTCCCGGAGCCCTTGCCGCCGGTGCAGCCGGTGAGCAGGGTCGCCGCCGCGAGCAGGGCCGCGGCGGAGCGGAGGAGGTGCTTCATGATCGCCACTTCCGATGGGGGTGAAGAACGTCCCGTGCGGGAGGTGACGGTGAGCATAACCACAAAATTTACCAGGTGGTAGGTTTTGTGGCCGGAAAACTAACCACGTGGTAGGTTCGCTGCGCTGCGGGGCCGCCCCGCGTGCTCATACGGTTCTCTCAGCACCGTTCGAGCGGTGGAGCCGCAAGCATCCGAGGCCCGGGAGAGAGACGTGACGTCGCCCAAGCAGCACCGCATCCCCAAAGGCGAGCGCACCCGCGCGCGGATCCTGGAGGCGGCGACCGAGCTGTTCTCCCAGTCCGGCTTCCGCGTGGTGTCGCTGCGCGACATCGCCGCGCACGCGGGCCTCACCCACGCGGGCCTGCTGCACCACTTCACCGGCAAGGAGGACCTGCTGCTGCAGATCCTCAGCCACCGCGACGCCGTGGACGCCAAGCTGCTGTTCGCCGAGCACCCCGACGGCGGAGCCGCCGCCCTGCTGCAGGTGATCGTCGGGTTCGTCGAGCGCAACACCGGGACCCCCGCGATGGTCGCGCTGTACGTGAAGGTCGCGGCCGAGGCCACCGATCCCGAGCATCCCGCGCACGCCTACTTCACCAAGCGCTACCAGGTGATCCGCGCGCGCATCGCCGAGATCCTCGCCGCGCTGGCCGCCGAGTCGGGCCCGCGTGCGGCGAACGCCGACACGCCCGCGCCGCTGGACGCGGACTCGGCCGCGCGGCAGCTCATCGCCCTGATGGACGGCCTGCAGACCCAGTGGCTGCTCGAACCCGACTCAGTCGACATGCGGGCCGAGGTGATCTCCTTCCTCGACCGCCTCGGCCTGGACGCCACCGCGGCCCTCCCGCCCGGCCCGGCCGAGCCCGCGTCTTCGACTTCGACCGCGACCACGACCGCGACTTCGACCGCGTCTTCGACCGAACCCGAGGTGACCTGATGGACCAGTCCCCCGCCGCCGGCGCGTCCGCACCCGGCGCCTCCGCCGCCGAGCTCCCGCTGCCCGAACGCGCGTCCCTGACGTCCGGGAGCGGGACGTGGACGACGACGGCCGTGCCCGGCGTCGTCCGGGAGATCACCGTCTCCGACGGCCCGCACGGCATCCGCCGCCAGGACACCGCGAGCGGGGACGCCCTCGGGCTGCTGCACAGCCTTCCGGCCACCTGCTTCCCGCCCGCGGTCACGCTCGGCTCGTCCTGGGACCCGGACCTGGCCCGCCGGATCGGCACGGCGCTGGCCGCCGAGGCGGCGTCCCTCGGCGTGGACGTGGTGCTCGGGCCGGGGGTGAACATCAAGCGCTCCCCGCTGTGCGGCCGCAACTTCGAGTACTTCTCCGAGGACCCGCACCTGACGGGCGTCATGGGCGCCGCGCTGGTGGAGGGCGTCCAGGCGGGGGGCGTCGGCGCCTGCGTGAAGCACTTCGCGGTCAACAACCAGGAGACCGACCGCATGCGGGTGAACGCCGTGGTCGACGAGCGGACGCTCCGCGAGGTCTACCTCGCCGCGTTCGAGCACATCGTCCGCACGGCCCGGCCCTGGACGGTGATGACGTCCTACAACCGGATCAACGGCGTCTACGCGAGCGAGAACCGGTGGCTGCTCACCGACCTGCTGCGCGGCGAGTGGGGCTTCGACGGCCTGGTGATGTCGGACTGGGGCGCGGTCAACGACCGGGTCGCCGCCCTGGCCGCCGGCCTGAACCTGGAGATGCCGCCGACCGGCACCGACGAGGAGGTCGTCGCGGCCGTCACCGGGGGGCGGCTCGCCGACCGGGCCGTCACCGACGCCGCCCAGCGCGTCCTCGATCTGGCCCGCCGCACCGAG
>NZ_JBFAOF010000512.1:0-5211 GCF_040675125.1 Spirillospora sp. NPDC049652
AGGGGCATCAAACTCGCCGCGCACTACCGCGCCGTCGTCACCATCGCCAGCCTCATCCTGTGGCTCAACCACGATCCACAAAACACGCCCTAGGCGAATACGGGCGTGGTGGTGCCGAGAACATTCTCGGTCCAGGAGTGGTCTTCGTCGGAGCGGGAGCGGACGGTGAGCGTCCGGGGACTTGGTCGCATTGGCAGCCGTGTTGGCAGAACGTGGCGGCAGGGGGTCTGGCTGTGGCCGCCAGGGCGCTTCAGGCGCATCCTGTGAAGTACGCAGGGCGGGCGCGCGTGGCTTCCGGCCGGCGGGGAGGCATGCATGGAGAGCGCGCCGAGCAGGACGGCGATGTTCGCGGCCGTGTCGCGCGGACTGCTTCGCCTGGAGACGGCTTCGCCGTGGGTACTGGATGATGTGCTGGCCCTGGTGCTTGTCGGCCCGGTATGGCGGGAGCTGCGGGACCGGTTCGATCCGCTGTTCCCCGGCCCGGTCCGTCGCGAGTCCCGCGCGGCTGTCTGCACCCGCAGCCGGTACGCCGAGGACAGGCTGACCGCCGGCGCCTTCACGCAGTACGTGATTCTTGGCGCGGGGCTTGACTCGTTCGCGTGGCGGCGGCCGGATCTGCTCGGCTCGCTGACGGTGTTCGAGGTTGATCATCCTGCTTCCCAGGCATGGAAGCTCCAGCGGGTCACAGAACTCGGCCTGCCGCTCAGCGGCTCGCAGGTGTTCGTGCCGGTTGATTTCGAGGCCGAACCGGTTCAGGGTGCTCTCGGGGCGGCGGGGTTCGACTGGGCGCAGCCGACGATGTTCTGCTGGACGGGTGTCGCCCCCTATCTGACGGCGCAGGCGATCGAGTCGATGTTGCGCACGATCGCGGCTGCCGCTCCCGGGTCTGAGGTGGTGTTCTCCTACCGGGCCGAGGACCGTGTGCTGGACGACGTGGGGACGCGATTCGCCCAGATCTATATGCCGATCGCGGCTTCCGTGGGCGAGCCTCTTCAGCCCGGCTGGTCGGCCACCGAGATCGAGAGGCTGATCAGCCGGTGCGGGCTGAAGGTCGTGGACCACCCCGCACGTGCAGACCTTCAGCAGCGGTACTTCACCGGCCGTACCGATGGGCTGCGGCCCTACACCTTCGAGACCCTGGTGGCCGCGCGGGTCACCTGAGCGAACGCAGCCACGTCCGGCGACCTCACCACCGTCGAGGTGTCCGTGTCCGGCGGCGCTCTGGGCGGGTCACGAGAACCGTTCCCACGCCGATTGGCGGCGCATCCCGAGCGCTTCGCCGATACGGTCCCAGGACATGCCGCGACGGCGGGCCTCGCCGACCCAGGAGCGCAGATCGTCGTCGACCTGGTGCCGGATCGCGTCGATGCGCGGCAGGTGCGCCAGAAGAGCGTCGTCGTCGACGCCCTCCCAGACGGGGGTGGTGCGCTTCGGCCCCGCGGGTTGGCTCTTGATGATGTCGGCGCTCAAAGCCACGCAGTCATTGCAGATGTAAACGCCGGCCCCGGCGACCAGGGTGTCGACGTCGTCGGCTGAGCGGTTGCAGAACGAGCAGCGGTTCACGGCGAGCCTTTCGTCAGGGGTTCCCTGACAAAACTAGTCCGTCAGGGAACCCCTGACAAGTGCCCGCGACACCGGGACTCGGGTGCGTGCGACCGGCCGGCAATGGTCGAGGAACATCCGGCCCGGAGCGGCCCCGTTGTCTGCGGCAGCGCGCCAAGCGCAATCAACGGCGGAGGAGTGGAGCGTCCGGTACCGGCGTGCCACGGTCGACGGCCTCGAACAGTGCGGCGGCGCGGTTGGCGGTCGCGAGGGCCCAGCGGCCGGTGCTGAGCAGTCCGAGGCCTACCACGCCCGCGCCCAGGCCGACCACCATCCACCACACGCCGTGCGCCGCGCCGGTGAACTGGCCTCCGGTCGTCGAGCCCACGACCGTCCCGGAGATCGCGACGCCCAGGGTGGTGCCGGCCTGACGTCCGGAGGAGGCCAGCGAGGCGGCCACCCCGGCCATCGAGGCGGGCATTCCGGAGACCGCGGTGTTGGTGATGGGCGGGTTGACGGTGCCCAGGAAGACGCCGAACAGCAGGTAGACCCCGAGCACGGCCGGGATCGGGCTGGACGGCCCGAGCAGGAGCGACGCGCCGCCGCCCAGCGCCAGCGCGGTCCCGGCGACCACCAGCGGCAGGCGAGGTCCGCGGGTGGCGATCAGCCGTCCGACGCGCGGGGACAGGGCCACGACCAGAAGCCCGACCGGGAGCATGCACAGCCCCGCCGCCAGCGCCGACATGCCGCGTACATCCTGAAGGTACTGCGTGGTCACGAACAGGAACGCGCCGAACCCGCAGAGGGCCCACAGCGCCATCAGGATCGCCGCGCTGAACGGCACGCTGCGGAACAGCCGCAGCTCCAGCAGCGGGTCTTCGCGCCGCGACTCGTACCCGATGATGGCGGCCAGGCCGACCGCGGCCGCGGCGAGCAGGGCGAGGATGAGCGGCGACGTCCAGCCCGCCTCGCGCGCCTGGATGATCGCGTACACCACGCTGCCCAGCGTCGCGGTCACCAGGACCTGCCCGATCGGGTCGAAGCGGCGAGCCCTCGGGGCGCACGACTCGGGCACGTACAGCGCCACCGCCACCACCGCGGCGGCCACGACCGGCACGTTCACCCAGAAGACCGAACGCCAGCCGAAGGCGTCCACGAGCGCGCCTCCCAGGATCGGTCCCAGCGCCAGCGCCAGCCCCGACATCGAGCCGAAGACGCCGATGGCCCTGGCCCGCTCGGCCCTGTCGGGGAACGCGGCGACGACGATCGCCATCGCCACCGGGTTCAGCATCGTGCCGCCCACGGCCTGCAGCACACGCGCCGCGATCAACCACTCGATGCTCGGCGCCAGGCCGCACAGCAGCGACCCGATCCCGAACGTGGCCAGCCCGGCCTGGAAGACGCGCCGGCGCCCGATCCGATCGGCCGTCGACCCGGCCATCACCAGGAAGGCCGACAGCACCAGGGTGTAGGCGTCGACCGTCCATTGCAGGCTCGACACCGAGGCGTGCAGGTCGTGACGTATCGCCGGCAGCGCCACGTTGACGATGGAGATGTCCATCACCACCACGATGACGCTGGCGCAGCAGATCGCGAGAACCAGAAGCCGGCGGCGCCGGCTGAGCGTGGAAGAGACCATGTCCGGGACGTTAGAATTTAGAGCGTGCTCGAAGTCAACTCCGCCATCCCGGACTCGGGCCTGAGCATCGCCGAGGCCGCCGCGCGTACCGGGGTCAGCGTCCACACCCTCCGCTACTACGAGCGCGCCGGCCTGGTCGTCACCGCCATCGACCGCACCGCCACCGGCCGCCGCCGCTACCATCGGCTCGACCTGGAGTGGATCACGGTGTGCACCCGGCTCCGCGCCACCGGCATGCCCATCAGCGGCATCCGCCGCTACGCCGAGCTCGTCGCCGCCGGCCAGGGCAACGAGAAGGAACGGCTGGCCCTCCTGGAGGCCCACCGGGCCGACGTCCGCGCCAGGCTCGCCGAGATCCGGACGAGCCTCGAACTCATCGACCACAAGATCGACGTCTACCGGGGCCGGCTGGAGGCAGGCGACGCCGACCGCCTCTGGGCCCCCGTGCCCGAGCGAGCCTAGCCCGGCCAGGACCAAGTGCTGTGTAACGGTTGTTCCATTGGGCGACGGCATTGACGACCGGGCCTAACGCGGCGAGTTGGTCCTCCCCGCCCTCACGGTAGGACTGGCGGACCTGCCCGCCCCCGCGTGGCAGATCTGGCGGCGGAAATCGCGCAAACCAGGATGGCCCGATACGGACGGCCGGACACGGACGCGGTGACTCAGGACGCCCACTCGGAAACGGAGAGGAAGCGTCCGAGGCGCCGCTGGAGACCCATGACCAGAGTGGAACGGCGACGCGAACGGCGTCCGGTCGCGGACTGATGAGACGGGAACGCCGAGAATTGCCGTCGCCGGAGCGTGATTCGCTGCGGCGTTTCGGCGAACGGGCCCGAAAATGAGCGCCGGCGAACCCGAAAAAGGGCTGCCCGCTAATTCCCGGCCGCTCAGACGGCCACTTCTCAACGGCAGAGGCCGCATTTACCTTGAACCTGGCCATGACGGGTGATCAGTAGGCGGCGGGCGGAGCCGCGGACCGGGGAGTGTGGCGATGCCCGATCTACTTGTCGTTCCGGTGCGCCTGGACGCGCTGTGCCTGGAGCATGAGAAGGACGCCGTGCGGACGACACCGGACTTCACCCGGCTCCCGCACACCGACCCCGTCTCGGGCGCCGACGTGCACGGCGACCTGCCCTACCTCAGCGAGATCCTGCTGCCCGACCCGTTCCAGGACGACACGGTGCGCCTGCGCCCCGGCGTCCACCTGCACTGGGCGCTGCCGGACGGCCTCACCCGGCTGGATCGGCGGAAGGACAAGACCCGGATCCCCGCGGTGCCGAACCGGTGGCTGGTCACGCGCAGCCAGGACAACGTGGTCGACGGCCAGTGGATCGTCGAGAGCGACGCCCTGTCCGACGTCGGCGACGGCATCGTCTACCCCGTCACCGGCGGCCCGCGCCCCTTCCGCCGGCTCGGCCGCACGATCCCGTTGCGATCCTGGGATGCCGGCGCGGTGGCCGACCGCCTGCCGCTGCTGTCGGTCGTCGGCTACGGCGAACCGGCCTTCGCCGCCAGCTACGCCAACTGTCACAGCGTCTTCGGCTTCTACGACCCGCAGCACCCGGGCATCCCGCCGGCGGGGCTGCGCTACGACGTGCTCGGCTGGTTCACCGACTCCGCGCAGGACGCCCTCACCCGGTACGCGGCCGATTCCGACTGGCGCGCCGCGATCGAGAACGACCTCGGCTGGAGCGTCCCGCCGGACGCCGTCCGGCCCACCGCCACGGTCTGCTACGCCCAGCTCACCTTCGCCGCCGCCGGCTCGACCGCCAACCCGCTGGTCTCCGGCACGGAGAACGGGATCTACGTCGGCGGCACCGCGACCGAGGCGCTCGCGGCGCACCTGGGCCAGAAGCTGCCCGACGTCACCGCCGACGAGGTCGAGAACCTGCTGGAGTCCCTGGCGTTCGCCGAGTCGCTGGAGGCCCGCACCCTCGACCTGGACGCCAAGCTCGCCGGAGCCCGGCACGCCGACACCTTCCGCACCCTCGGCGGCGGGGTGGTGTGGACCGTCCGCCGCCAGGACGACA
>NZ_JBFAOF010000513.1:0-5193 GCF_040675125.1 Spirillospora sp. NPDC049652
CCATCATCTTGCGCAGCACCGGCGGGGACAGCATCGGCTCCCCGGCCGCGACCTGCCGGATCGCCGAGTGGCAGACGCCGGTCGCCCTGATCCGCACCCGGACCTGGTCGGGCCCCGGATCGACGGTCGTCACGTCGTCCCGCAGGTCCAGTTCCTTGTCGCCGACCGCGTGCAGTACCGCGGCACGTGCCATGTGACGCCTCCACAGTGAGGACGGACGCCGGGCCCGTGCGCGGGGCGGGGCGTACCGAGGGTGGGTGGGATGTGGTGCGGGCGGCCGGGGACGGGCGGTCCGGGCTACTCCTGGAGGCTCAGGGCCGCCTTGGGGCAGGACCGCACCGCGTGCCGGACCTTGTCCGCCAGCTCGGCCGGCACCTCCTCGCGCAGGATGACCAGTTCGTCGTCGTCGGTGAGGTCGAAGACCTCCTCGGCGATGCCGACGCAGACGGCGTTGGCCTCGCACACCAGCGGATCGACCGACACTCTCATCGCGATCTCCGTTCCCTTGCCGGCGGACGCGCGGCCGGGGCCAACCTACCGAACTCGGTTCGGCGGGGGCCATGGGCCGTTCGGCCCTAAGTGCGCGCGCCCACGGCAAAAGTAGAACACGTTCCAGTCAGGTGTCACAAGACCCGGGCGGACCGGATAAAGTGCCCGGCGGAGGAGATCAATGAGCGACTCAACGGCGTCCACCCCCGCGGGGACGACCAGCACCCCGGCCGTACCGGCCGAGCCGCCCGCCGGAACGCCGTCGGGCGCGTCCGCGCGACCCGCGCCGGGCGCGTCCGCGCAGGTGGCCCCGGAGGTTCCCGGCATGCCGGCCCAGCTGCTGCGGATCGCCCGCGCGGCCAAGGGCTTCATGCCGGAGGACGAGGGCCGGGCCCTGTACGAGACCGCGCACGCCTACGGATCGAGGTTCGGCGCGTCCGCCCCGCTGCTGGAGATCGGCTCCTACTGCGGCAAGTCGGCCGTCTACTTCGGCGCGGCGGCCCGGCTGACCGGCTCGACGGTCGTCACCGTCGACCACCACCACGGCTCGGAGGAGAACCAGGCGGGCTGGGAGTACCACGACCCGTCCCTGGTCGACCCGTGCACGGGCCGCATGGACACCATGCCGGCCTTCCGCAAGACGATCTCCGCCGCAGGGCTGGAGGACGTCGTCGTCGCGATCGTCGGGACGTCCGCGACGGTCGCGGCGTTCTGGCGCACCCCGCTGGCGCTGCTGTTCATCGACGGCGGGCACGCCGAGGACCTCGCCCAGGCCGACTACACCGGCTGGGCGCACCACGTCGCGCCGGGCGGCGCGCTGGTGATCCACGACGTGTTCCCCGACCCCGCGGACGGCGGCCAGGCCCCCTACCACGTGTACCTGCGCGCCCTGGAGTCCGGCGACTTCGAGGAGCGCCGGGTCGTCGGCTCGCTGCGCGTCCTGGAGCGCGTCTCCTGACCCGGAGACCGCGAAGGCTCCCGCACGGCGCGTGCGGGAGCCTTTCGCTGTAACGGGTTCTAGCGCCCGGTCGCCCGGCGTCGGCGGCGGGCGTGAGGCGGTGGCGGGCGGTGGCGGGTCCGGGGCGGTCAGCGCCGCGTGCGGACGGGGTTGGCGAGCTGGCGCGGGACGCGGGCCGCGCAGCCGCACGCCGCCGGATCGGACGGCGCGGACGGCCCGAGCGGACGCCCGGCGACCTCCTTGAACAGCCGCGCGCCGGGCGACGCGTCCGCCAGCACGTCGGCGGCCAGCACGACCGCGGCGGCGGTGTAGGTGGAGCGGTCCCCGGGGAAGTGGCGGCGGTTCTCGAACTGCCAGCCCGTCCAGTAGGAGCCGTCCTCGTGCCGCAGGTGCTGGACGGTCGCGAACAGCTCGACGGCGCGGTCCCGGTCGCCCGCGGCGTCCAGGGCCATGACCAGCTCGCACGACTCGGCGGCGGTGACCCACGGCTGGTCGGACACGCAGCGGCAGCCGAGGCCGGGCACGACGAAGGTGTCCCACTGCTCGGCCAGCCGCGCCGCGGCGGCCTCGCCGCGGACGGGCCCGCCGAGCACGGGGTAGTACCAGTCCATCGACCAGCGCGACTTGTCGGCGAACGCCTCCGGGTGGACGGCCACGACGTGGCCGAGCTGGTCGGCGGCCAGCTCCCACTCCGGCTGCGGCTCGCCGAGCCGCTCGGCGAGCGCGACCGCGCAGCGCAGCGACTGGTACACCGACGAGCAGCCGGTCAGCAGCGCCTCGTCCGCGACCGTGCCGTCCTCGTGCCGGATCCACATGATCTCGCCGCGCCGGGTGCGCAGCCCGAGCGTGAAGTCGATCGCGCGCCGCACCACCGGCCACATCGCGCGGGCGAACGCCTCGTCGCCGGTGACCAGCAGCTCGTGCCAGACGCCGACCGCCACGTAGGCGGCGTGGTTGGACTCGCCGCCCGGCTCGGTGACCTCGCCGAGCACCCACTTGGCGGGCCACGACCCGTCCGGACGCTGCACCGACGCCAGCCACGCGTACGCGCGCCGCGCCTCGTCGCGCAGGCCCGCGACGGTCAGCGCCATCGCGGCCTCGACGTGGTTCCAGGCGTCCACGTGCCCGGGGACGCCGTCCACCGGGGAGAACCACGGGATCGCCCCGGACGGCTCCTGCTGGCGGGCGATGCTCCGCGCGGTCGCGACGATGTCGGCCGAGGTCACGACGCCATCGACGGACGGCGGCGGGACCTCAGACCGCATCCGCGGTCTCCCTCGCCGCGGGCTGCTCGGCGGGCTTGGACGGCTGGGCGGGCTTGGTCACGTAGACGACCACGCTCTTGCCGATCAGCGGGTTCAGCGCCTTCTCGGCGAGGCGGGTGGCGAGGGGGCGCTTCATGATGTCCCAGACCAGCACCTGGTGGTAGGCCTTGGCGAGCGGGTTGGCGTCGTTGTCCACCCCGACCGCGCACTTGATCCACCAGTACGGCGCGTGCAGGCCGTGCGCGTGGTGGTGGCCGTCCACCCGGAAGCCGGTGGACTTCAGCTTCGCCTCCAGCTCGGCGCGCGTGTAGATGCGCACGTGGCCGCCGGGGGCGGTGTGGTAGTCCTCCGACAGCGCCCAGCACAGCCGCTCGGGCAGCCAGGACGGGACGGTCACCGCGAGCTGCCCGCCCGGCTTGAGCACGCGCAGCAGCTCGCGCATCGCCCGCATGTCGTCGGGGATGTGCTCCAGCACCTCGGATGCCACGATCTTGTCGAAGTGGTCGTCCGGGAAGGGCATGGACAGGGCGTCGCCCTGGACGGTCTCGGCGGACGCGTCCTCGGCCGCCTCGCCCTCCAGCCGCATCGCGCCGAACATCTTCTCGACGCCCGCCAGCTCCTCGGCGTCGAGGTCGAAGGCCACGACGTGCGCACCCCTGCGGTACAGCTCGAAGGCATGCCGTCCGGCGCCGCACCCCATGTCGAGGACGCGCTCTCCGGGGGTGACGCGGAACCGCTGGAAATCCACGGTCAGCAGGGTCGTGCTCCTTCCGTACTGGGGACCTCCGGCAGGCCGGTCCCGCATCCGTGCCCGCGCCGCGGCCCGCCAGGTGGTTCCCCCTGGGACGCCGCCGCCCGGACCGCCGCTACTTGCGCGCGGCCTTGCGCAGGTAGTCGCGCTGGGTGATGGCCTCGCGGTAGTGGCCGACCGTGGCCTGCGCCACCGCCCGCCACGCGAACCGCTCGCGCACCCTGGCGAGTCCCGCCTCGCTCCACCTCGCCCGCTCCCCGGGGGAGTCGTGCAGGCGGCGCAGGACGGCCGCGAGTTCCTCCACGTCGCCGGGCTCGACCAGGATCCCGGCGTCGCCGACCACCTCGGGCAGCGCGCCCGCGCGGCTGGCGACCAGCGGGGTGCCGGACGCCATGTGCTCGACGGCGGGCAGCGAGAAGCCCTCGTACCGGGACGGGACGACCGCGACCTCGGCGGAGGCCAGCAGCTCGCCGAGCTCGTCGTCGCTGATCCCGGACACGAACCGGACCCGGTCGCCGAGCGCGAGCTCCTTGACGAGCCGCTCGGTCGGGCCGTCCTTCTTGGGCCTGGACACGATCACGACGTGCACGTCCCGCTCGGTGCCGACCTTGGCGACCGCGCGCAGCAGCACGTCCACGCCCTTGATCGGGGCGTCCGCGCTGGCCATCGCGACGATCCGGCCCGGGACGCGGCCGCTGAGCGGGCCGCGCGGGTGGAAGACCGAGGTGTCGACGCCGAGCGGCAGGATCTCGATGTCGCGCGGGTCGACCTTGAAGTCCCGGACGATGTCGACCTTGGACGACTCCGAGACCGTGAGGACCGTGCCGATCCGCCGCGCGACCTGCGACTGCATGCCCACGAAGCCGTACCAGCGGCGCTTGCCGAGCTTGGCCTTCCAGTCCTGCGCGGCGTCGAGCTCGATCCGCCGGTCCACGCTGATCGGGTGGTGGATGCTGGTGACCAGCGGCAGGCCGAGCCGGGTGATGCCGAGGTTGGCGAGGCCGAGCACCTGGTTGTCGTGCGCGACGTCGAAGTCGCGGCGGCGGCGCCGCAGCTCGCGCAGCACCCGGATGCTGAAGGTCAGCGGCTCGGGGAAGCCGCCGGTGCGCATGTGCGCGAACTCCAGCACGTCCACCCAGTCGCGGAACTCCTCGCGGGCGGGCGTGCGGAAGGGGTCCTCGTCCCGGTACAGGTCCAGGCTCGGGATCTTCGTCAGGGTGATCTCGTCGCGGTCGAGCTCGGGGTAGGGCTGCCCGGACAGGATCTCCACCGAGTGCCCGAGGTCGGCCAGCTCCCGGCTCAGGTGCCGCAGGTAGACGCCCTGGCCGCCGCAGTGCGGTTTGCTCCGGTAGGACAGCAGCGCCACGCGCAGCGGCCGCTCCCCGGCCCCGGACCCCGCCTCAGTCACGACCGCCCCAGCCCACGCGCCACTCCTGTCCGTCGGATGGACGCCGGGGCACGTCTGCCGCACCGGCATCTCGAACGCCTGTCGTTTGGTCTTAGACCTTAGCTTCCGCACGTTACCGGAGAGTTCAATATTGGGCATCGCGTCCAAAAGTGTTTCGAAAAGCACATGAACGGCCAGGCGGGGACGGGTCCCCCGGTCCGTCCGGTCCCTGGGCGGGGCCCGCCCGGACGAGCCGGGACGGACCGCCGGGAAGCGGCGATGCGAACCGCCCGGAGCGTGCGTTCCGGGCGGTCGCGCCGCCGCCGCCGGGTCCTGCCCGCCG
>NZ_JBFAOF010000514.1:0-5192 GCF_040675125.1 Spirillospora sp. NPDC049652
CGGCGATTCCCGGTGCGTCCGGCTCGGGGCCGCCCGGTTCCAGTGCGGGCCGCGCGGCGGCCTCGACCGGGCGCGGGTCGGACTGGAGGTCGGGTCGCGCCACGGGCAGGTAGAGGGTGAAGGTGCTGCCGCGGCCGATGGCGCTGTCGGCGACGATGGCGCCGCCGAGCAGGTAGGCGATCTCCCGGCTGATCGACAGCCCGAGGCCGGTGCCGCCGTACTTGCGGCTGGTGGTGCCGTCGGCCTGCTGGAACGCGCCGAAGATGGATTCGAGCTGGTGTTCGGCGATGCCGATGCCGGTGTCGATGACGCGGAACGCGACGGCCGGGCCGTGCACCCGCGCGTCGGCGGGCAGCTCGGACGGGTCGGCGGGCTCGATCCGCAGCTCGACGCTGCCGCTGTCGGTGAACTTCACCGCGTTCGACAGCAGGTTGCGCAGGACCTGCCGCAGCCGCGAGCCGTCGGTGAGGACTTCGACGGGCGCGCCGGGCGCGGCGCTGATCCGGAAGTCCAGGCTCTTCTGACCGGTGAGCGGACGGAACGTGGCCTCGACGTAGTCCAGCAGGTGCCGCATCGGAACCTGCTCGGGAGCGATGTCCATCTTGCCGGCCTCGACCTTGGACAGGTCGAGGATGTCGTTGATCAGCTGCAGCAGGTCCGAGCCGGCCGAATGGATGATGCCGGCGTACTCGACCTGCTTGGGGGTCAGGTTGCGGGTGGGGTTCTGGGCGAGCAGCTGCGCCAGGATGAGCAGCGAGTTCAGCGGCGTGCGCAGCTCATGGCTCATGTTGGCCAGGAACTCGCTCTTGTACTTGGAGGCCAGCGACAGCTGCCGCGCCCGCTCCTCCAGTTCCTGCCTGGCCTGCTCGATCTCCAGGTTCTTGGTCTCGATGTCGCGGTTCTGCGCGGCCAGCAGCGCGGCCTTGTCCCCCAGCTCGGCGTTGGAGCGTTGCAGCTCCTCCTGCCGCGCCTGCAGTTCCTCCGACCGGGCGCGCAGCTCACCGGCCAGGCGCTGGGACTCGGCCAGCAGCTCGTCGGTGCGGGCGTTGGCGATGATGGTGTTGACGTTGACGCCGATGTTCTCCCGCAGCTGCTCCAGCAGGTCGCGCTGCACCGGCCCGAACGGCCGCAGCGACGCCAGCTCGATCACTCCGAGGACCTGGTCCTCGACCACGACCGGCAGCACGATGACGCTGGCCGGGTCGCCGGCGCCCAGCCCCGAGGAGACGGCCAGGTAGCCGGGCGGGACGTCCGCCACCAGGATCGTCTGCCGGCTCCGCGCGGCCTGGCCCACCAGCGAGCGGCCGGCGCGGAACCGGGTCGGGCGTGACGGGCCGGCGGGGTCACCGTCCTCGGGGTAGGCGTAGGAGCCGATCAGCTCCAGCTCCAGCCCCTCGGTGTCCTCGGCGGCCAGGTAGAACGCGCCGTACTGCGCCGACACCAGCGGGGTCAGCTCGTCCATGATCAGCTCGGCGACGGCCGCCAGGTCGCGGTGTCCCTGCATCAGGCCGGAGACGCGGGCGAGGTTCGTCTTCAGCCAGTCCTGCTCCTGGTTGGCCCGGGTGGTCTCGCGGAGCGACTCCACCATCAGGTTGATGTTGTCCTTGAGCTCGGCCACCTCCCCGGAGGCGTCCACGGTGATGGACCGGGTCAGGTCGCCGGAGGTGACCGCGCTGGTCACCTCGGCGATGGCGCGCACCTGCCGGGTCAGGTTCCCGGCCAGCTCGTTGACGTTCTCGGTGAGCCGCTTCCAGGTCCCCGACACGCCCTCGACCTCGGCCTGCCCGCCGAGCCGCCCCTCGCTCCCGACCTCGCGGGCGACGCGGGTGACCTCGGCGGCGAACGACGACAGCTGGTCGACCATCGTGTTGATGGTGGTCTTCAGCGCCAGGATCTCCCCGCGCGCGTCCACGTCGATCTTCTTGGTCAGGTCGCCCTGCGCGACCGCGGTCGTCACCTGCGCGATGTTGCGGACCTGGTTGGTCAGGTTGTTGGCCATGGAGTTGACGTTGTCGGTCAGGTCCTTCCACGTCCCGGCGACGCCCGGGACGTGCGCCTGCCCGCCGAGCTGTCCCTCGGTGCCGACCTCCCGCGCCACCCGCGTCACCTCGTCGGCGAACGCCGACAGCGTGCCGACCATGGCGTTGATCGCCTGGGCCAGCGCGGCGACCTCGCCCTTGGCCTCCACGGTGATCTTCTGCGACAGGTCGCCGCGCGCCACGGCGGTCGCCACCTGCGCGATCGACCGCACCTGGCCGGTCAGGTTGGACGCCATCACGTTGACGTTGTCGGTCAGGTCCTTCCAGGTGCCGCTGACGCCGCGGACGGTGGCCTGGCCGCCGAGGTTGCCCTCGGTGCCGACCTCGCGCGCCACGCGGGTCACCTCGTCGGCGAACGACGACAGCTGGTCGACCATCGTGTTGATGGTCGTCTTCAGCGCCAGGATCTCCCCGCGCGCGTCCACGGTGATCTTCTGCGACAGGTCGCCCTTGGCCACCGCGGTCGCGACCTGCGCGATCGACCGCACCTGGCCGGTCAGGTTGCCCGCCATGAAGTTCACCGAGTCGGTCAGGTCCCGCCAGGTCCCCGACACGCCCTTGACGTCGGCCTGCCCGCCGAGACGCCCCTCGCTGCCGACCTCACGGGCGACGCGGGTCACCTCGTCGGCGAACGACGACAACTGGTCGACCATCGTGTTGACGGTGTCCTTGAGCTCCAGGATCTCCCCGCGCGCGTCCACGGTGATCTTCTGCGACAGGTCGCCCTTCGCCACCGCCGTCGCCACCTGCGCGATGTCACGGACCTGCGTGGTCAGGTTGCCCGCCATGGCGTTCACCGAGTCGGTGAGATCGGCCCAGGTCCCCGAGACGCCGGGCACCTTCGCCTGCCCGCCGAGGCGGCCCTCGGTGCCGACCTCGCGTGCCACGCGGGTCACCTCGGAGGTGAACAGCGACAGCTGGTCCACCATCCCGTTGAACACGCCGGCGATCTCACCGAGGAGCCCGTCCGCGTCGTCCGGCAGCCGGGTGCCGAAGTCGCCGTCGCGCACCGCCGTCAGCCCGGCCAGCAACCTGCGCAGCCCGGCCTCGCCGGCCTCGGCCCCCCGGTCCGGACGGTGACCGTCCTGGACGTCGTCCCCACTGGCCAGCCCGCTCATGTCGACTCCTCGTCTCCCCCCGCCAACCGCGAGGCGCCGTCCGCATCACGAACGACCGGACCGGTCCTGCCGCATGACGGATACGGGAAGAGACTACTCAGCCAACCCGCGCCGACGGGACGAGGGCGTGAGCGGCGACCGGCTGCCCAGCCGACGCCCGCGCCCTCCAGGAAGCCGATGGCGACCAGCCGTCCGGACCCACCACCAGCCCGGACGTGCCCTCTCAGGTCATCAAGGAACGAGAAGTCGACGCCCAGCGGATCCGGCCCGAGTCGGACGCATGAGTCCGAACGAAAGGACGGACGGGCCGCTCCGGGTTACTTGTAGTACTGCATCCAGTACTCGATGGTGTGCTTGTGGTCGACGTGGAAGTCCGGCCAGTACAGTTCCCCACACGCGTTGAAGCGGGGGGTGCCGCGACGCGATCACGCCGCCGGGGACAGATCTTGGCCGCCCGGTCGCTGGCGCGGCAAGAGCACCGGACGAGAACGAGAAACGGCCCCTCGCCGACCCCATCTATTGCGAGGGGCACCAAACCGACATTTCTAGAGCGGACGCTTCAAAGCGCACTGGTCAGCGCGCTGGTCGGCATCGGACACGCCGAAATCGGTCTCGCATACGCCGCAGATGATCGGGCCGACTTCGGCCACGGTGGGCGCGAACGGAGCCGGTGAAATCTGGGAGTTCGTTCGCTGCGGAGGAAGCGCGGCAGCGCCTCCGTCGGCCGCGGCGAGAAACTGATCGAGTTCCGGGGCCTCACTCGGGCGGGGCGGTGGTGTCGCTCAGCCCGTGGGCGGTGACGAGCCGGGCGGTGCCGTCGGCGAGGCGGTAGGAGAGGCCGGCCACCGCCAGGGTTCCGGCGGCGACCCGTTCCGCCAGCACCTGCGAGCGCTCCATCAGCAGGTCGGTGCTGTGCCGGATGTGCTCGTGGAGGATCTCCTCGTCCGACACGCGCCCGGCCGCGCGGGCGCTCAGCACGCTGGGCGTGACCCGCTCGACGACGTCGCGGACGAACCCGGCCGGGACCTGGCCGCCGTCCGCGGCGGTCCGGGCGGCGGCGATGGCCCCGCACGAGTCGTGGCCCAGGACCACGACCAGCGGGCAGTCCAGCACGCTCACGCCGTACTCGATGCTGCCCAGCACCTCGGTGCCGGCCACGTGCCCGGCGGTGCGCACCACGAACAGGTCGCCCAGTCCCTGGTCGAAGATGATCTCAGCGGCGAGCCGGGAGTCCGAGCACCCGAACAGCACCGCGAACGGCCGCTGCGCCGGAGCGGTCTCGGTGCGGCGGGCGGCGTCCTGGTTGGGATGCGCGGGCGCGCTGGCGACGAACCGCTGGTTGCCGGCCAGCAGCATCGCCAAGGCGGCATCGGGCGTCGGTGACGGCGTCGGTGTCGGGCTCGTGGTCATGGCCCGAAGAGTACGGCCCGGGCCCCCGCGATCGCGCGACCGGGTCCGCCGTCGGCGGCGTCGAGGACCGCCGGACCGCGCGGGATCAGCGGCGGATGAGGCCGAGGTCGGTGGCGGTGGCGACGGCGGCGGTGCGGGAGTCGACGCCGAGTTTGGCGTAGATGCGGGCCAGGTGGGACTTGACGGTGCCCTCGGTGAGATGGAGGCGGTTGCCGATGGCCTGGTTGGACAGGCCGCCGGCGACCAGGGTGAGGACTTGCGTCTCGCGCGGGGTCAGGGTGGCGCCGGGAGTGCGCAGCCGGTTCATCAGGCGGTCGGCGACCGCGGGGGCCAGCGTGGTGCGTCCGGCGGCGGCGGTGCGCACGGCGGCGGCCAGGTCTTCGGGCGGGGCGTCCTTGAGGAGGTAGCCGGTCGCGCCGGCTTCGATGGCGGGCAGGGTGTCGGCGTCGGAGTCGTAGGTGGTGACGATCAGGACGCGAGGGGCCCCGGGGCGGGCGGTGATCTGGGCGGTGGCCTCGGCTCCGCCCATGGCGCCCCTGCCGAACTGCAGGTCCATCAGCACCACGTCGATGTCGCCTTGGGCGGCGCGAGTGACGGCGTCCTGGGCGGTGGCGGCCTCGGCGAC
>NZ_JBFAOF010000515.1:0-5191 GCF_040675125.1 Spirillospora sp. NPDC049652
GGCGAGCCGGTGCAGCCGCAGCGCGTCGGCGCGGCGGTCGGCGAGGATCTCGTCCAGCGTCGCCGGGTTGTCCGCGCGGACGTAGGAGACCAGCGAGCCGACGCGGATCCGGCCGTGCCGCCGCGCGACGTCCTCGACGAGGTAGGCGAGCGGCTGCGGGACGGGCGTCGCCGAGTGCTTGGTCAGCAGGTCGAGCAGGTCGGCGGCGGTGCGTCCGGCGTCCAGGGCGCGCCGGACCGACTCGGCGGTGAACCGGTAGACGGTCGCGCCGCCGGTGGACTCGACGTCGGCGGTGAGGGCCAGCTCGCGGGCGAGGTCGGTGACCAGCGGACCGGGCGCGACGGCGGTGAGGTCGGCCTGGATGAGGACCTTGTCGCCGGGCTCGGGCAGGTGCTTGGCGAGGGCGGGCTCGGGGTCGGCGCCGTCCAGCAGGTCGCGGGCGAACGGGGCGAGGACGCCGTAGCCGGTGAGGCCGAGGACGGCGGCCTCGCGCAGCGTCCAGTCGGCGAGCCGGTCGCGCATCGGGCCGCCGCGCCGGGGCTGGAGCCAGTCGAGCCGCTCGCGGACGGCGGTCGCGGTGACCGGCGTCCCGGCGGGCGCGTCCGCGAGGACCGACAGGACGGCGTGCCGGGTCGCCGGGGCGGCGCCGTGCCGGGCCGACTCGCTCAGCGCGTTGACCAGCCGGTCGCGGTCGTCCCGCTCGCCGACCAGGCCGGGCACCCGGTCGGTGCGCAGCCAGCCGTGCGCGAGCTCGGTCCAGCGTCCGGCGGTGTCGCGGCGCAGCCACAGGTCGTAGGCGGGTGTCGGCAGCCACTCGCCGTCCAGGTCGCCGGACCGGGTGAGCAGGCCGCCCGCCTGGGCGATCTCCGCGAGCAGCGCGGCCCGCCACTCCGGGACGTCCAGCAGGGCGGCGGCGGCGCGCAGGTCGCGGACGGCGAGGCCGCCGCTGCGCAGCACCGGCGGCGGTTCGAGGCCCCAGCGCTCCAGCAGCTCCTCGATCTCGCGGACCACCGTGAACGCCTCGCCCGCCGCGCCGCGCACGACGGTGTCCTCGTCCCGGGGGCGGGCCGTGCCGGCGAGCGGGGGCGGCTCGGCGGCGAGGTCGCGGAACAGCCGGCCGCCACGCAGGTGGAGGGCGACCTCGCGGGGGACGGTCACGGTGCGGTCGTCCTCGGCGGCGAGCAGGCCGCGCGCGAGGAGCCGCTCGATGGGGGTCTCGGCGGTCTCGACGCGGACCGGGCGGCGGGCGCCCGCGACGCGGCCGACGGGCGGGCCCCAGGCGAGCCGGTCCAGGGCGGCGCGGGCCTCGTCGCCGGCGTCCGCGATCAGGCCGGACGGGTCGGCGAGGTGCTCGGCGATCCGCGCGATCAGCCGGCCCGAGTCCGTGAAGCCGCGCGGGGCCGCGCCGTCGAGGTCGGTGACCAGGGCGGTGAGCCGGTCCGGGGGGTAGGAGGCGAACACCTCGGCGGCGGGCGGCCCGAGGCCCGCCGGATGCGGCAGGGCCTGCCGGACGCCGGGCGCGGGCCGGGACGTTCGGGCACCCCAGACCAGGGCGTCGCGGCGGAGGGCGGCGAGCGCCGCCGACACCGCGCGGCGCGGCGCGGGCAAGGCGGCCGCGAGGTCGGCGACGCGGACCGGGTCCGGCAGGACGAGCACGCCCGCGAGCACGGCCAGCGCGAACGCGTCGAGCCGGTCCAGGGCGCGGGACACCGCCGCGGGCGTCGCGGCGCGCGCGGCGAGCGCGGTCAGGTCGGCGGGGACGGGCGCGACCAGCTCCGGACGCGCCGCGAGCAGGGCCCGCAGCTCGTCGTCGTCGCGTCCGCGCAGCCAGTCCGCGAAGCTGTCCACCATGACCGGCGCGGGGTCAGGAGGAGGCGGGCGTGCGGTCCAGGTGCACCAGGCCGAGGCCGAGCCGGGCCCAGCCCGCGACGAACCGCTTCTCGTCGATGCGGGTCGGCGGCTCGTACATCGACTCGTTGGCGAGCCAGTAGTTCACCACCGCGCCGCCGAGGATGGAGGCGATCGCGGCCCAGTCCTCGTCGGCGTCCGCGAACTCGGGCTGCTGGGAGAGCCAGGTGGCGATGCCGTCGTAGAGCGGGTTGACGATGCCCTCGCGCATCTCCGCGACCAGGTTGGGGAACTGGTCCAGGTCGCGGAAGAGCACGCGGATGAGGTCCTGCTCCTCGCGCATCTTGGCCAGCCCGGCCTGGCAGGTCATCCGCAGCCGGACCTCCAGCGGCCGCCCCTCGTACTGGACGGCCTGGTCCAGGACGTCGCTGACCTGCTGCCGGGTGCGCTCGATGTGCTCGCGGATCGCGGCCGAGAGCACCTCCTCCTTGGACCGGAAGTGCCGGTACAGCCCGCCCGCGCCGGGCGACAGGCCCGCCGCCGCCTCGATCTCGGCGACGGACGTGGCGGCGTAGCCCCGGTCCGCGAACAGCCGCAGCGACTCGGCCACGATCCGCTCGCGCGTAGAAGTCGTCATCTCAGTGTGTCCCCTCCGCCTGAAAGGCTAAGGCATCTTCCCGGACCGGGCGTGCCTTCACCCCGCCGCGCGCGTGGCCGAAACCCCGATCTCCCGGCCCGGCCGCGTCGCCGGCGACTAGAGTCGTTGGCTTCGCGCCCCCGTCGCCGAAAGGGGCCGGAGGGAGAAGGGCCGTCGATGGCGCTGTCGCCGCGGACCGCAGGCCGGGCGGCCTTCCTGCCCGAGGACTTCGTGGTCCCCACCCTGGTCGCCGGGCAGGGGTTCCACATCCGCCCGATCACCGTCCACGACGCGATGCGCGACTACTTCGCGGTGATGGACAGCCTGCCGGCCCTGCGTGAGCGGTTCCACGCCGACTGGGGCTGGCCGCATCCGGACCTCACCGCCGAGCAGGCCCTGGTGGACGTGGCGTGGCTGCAGAAGGAGGGGCAACTGCGCCGCCAGTTCGCCTACGTGGTGACCACCCCGGACGAGGAGCGCCAGCTCGGCCGCATCCACGTGCTGCCCGCCGAGCCGGACGCGGCGGACGGCGCCGAGGCCGTGCTGCTGTTCTGGGTCCGGTCGGGCGGCGACCATCCCGGGCTGGACAAGGAGCTGGCCGACTTCGTCCGGCAGTGGGTGGACGCGTCCTGGCCGTTCGAGACCGTCCGGATCCTCGATCCGGACGGCGGCCCGGCCGAACTGGTCGCCTCGTCCCCGCTCGAAGCCTTCTGACGCCCAGACGGTCGGGGGTCGGCTAGCGGTCCGGGACGGTCAGGGGGCCCGGGACGGTCAGCGGACGCGGCGGACGAGCGCGATCAGGATCCGTCCGACCACCAGGTAGACCACGGCGGCGAGACCGTAGTTCACGGCCACTTCGACCTTGCGGTTCTTCGGCTGGAAGACGTCCTTGAACTGCCAGGCCAGGTCGTCCGCCCAGCCGCTGATCCGGTGCACCAGGGAGTTGCCGGTGTTGGCGTCGAACGCGACGAAGACGATGTGGACGGCCAGGATCAGCACCACGACGGTCGTCACGATCGAGATGATCGTCACGGTCCAGGAGACCGCGCGCTGCCGGGCCGCGGCCGCGCCGCCGCCGGGCGGCCCGATCCTCCGGGTGCGTTGCGTCCCGCCGGGGTCGGTGCGGGATGCGGAGTCTCGCTCTTGCGTCATGGCACCCTCCTTGGGCCGCGCATGGAACTTTCGAGACCGGCGTTTTCCCTGGTAGCGCGGTTGGCCGGGTGGGCGGCGGGGATAAATCCAGCAGGCACCACCACAACACCGCACCGGTACCGAACCGGCCGCGTACACAGCTCCCGCGCTCTCCTACTCGGATCCCGTCGCATCGCCACTACCGGGAGAGCGCGGGTACGCGCGTTCAGGGACTCCTCCCCACCCGTGGACGTGTCCACGCGGGCGGACCCGAAGGGCGGGCGGTCCACGGCCGCCACCGGCGAAGCCGTCATACTTCCCCTTTACCCTGTGACGCGTGCCGTACCAAGACCCCTTCGCCATCGGATTCGACCTCGACCTGACCCTCGCCGACACCCGCGCGGGCATCGCCGCCGTGTACCGCGAGCTCTCCGCGGAGACCGGCGTGCCGATCGACACCGCCGCCGTCGTCCGGCGGATCGGGCCGCCGCTGGAGGAGGAGATCGCCTACTGGTTCCCGCCGGAGCGGGTGCCGGAGATGGCGGCCCGGTACCGCGCGATCTACGCGGGGATCGCGATCCCCGCGACCGTCCTGATGGCGGGGGCGCGCGAGTCCGTCGAGGCGGTGCGGGCGCTCGGCGGACGGGTCGTCGTGGTGTCCGGCAAGAACCAGGCCGACACCGAGCGGACCGTCCGGCACCTGGACCTTCCGGTGGACGTCGCGGTCGGCGGCCTGTTCGGCCCGGACAAGGGCGTCGCGCTGCGCGAGCACCGGGTGAGCGTGTACGTGGGCGACCACATCGGCGACGTGGACGCGGCCCGCGCCGCGCGGATCACCTCCATCGGCGTCGCGACCGGCTCGTTCGACGCCCCCGCCCTCACCGACTACGGCGCGGACGTCGTCCTGCCCGACCTGCGCCCATTCCCGGATTGGCTGACCGGCCGTTACGGCGGACGAAACGCTAACGGTCATCCGGAAGGGCGTCCGGACGGATATTCGGATGCCGTCCCGGACGTTCACCGGTAGCTTCGTTCCGCTGCCACGCAAGGGTTTCGGAGATCCGGCACGTGTTCTCCGGCACTCGGCGAGGCATTAATCTTGAGGGCCAACCCGAAGCGAGCTAGACGAGGTTCCCGTGCCCACTGGCAAGGTCAAGTGGTACGACGCCGACAAGGGATTCGGCTTCCTCACCCGCGACGACGGCGGGGAGGTCTTCGTGCACTCCTCGGCGCTCCCGGCCGGTGTGACGGCGCTGAAGCCCGGCCAGCGCGTCGAGTTCGGCGTCGTCGAGGGCCGGCGCGGCCAGCAGGCCCACCAGTTGCGCGCGCTGGAGACCCTGCCCTCGGTGGAGAAGGCGATCGCCCGGCAGAAGCGCAAGAAGCCGGACGAGATGGTCATGATCACCGAGGACCTCATCAAGCTCCTGGACGGCATCTCCCTCACCTACCGGCGGGGCAAGCACCCGGCCCCGGCGGAGGCGAAGAAGATCGCCACCGTGCTGCGCGCGGTGGCCGACCGGCACGCCCCAGCTGCCGCTCGGCGAGACCGGGTACGCCGGGTTCGAGCGGGCCGAG
>NZ_JBFAOF010000516.1:0-5182 GCF_040675125.1 Spirillospora sp. NPDC049652
CGCCCTCCACGATCATCAGCGCGCCGCCCTCGCCCGGCACGTAGCCGCCGGCCGTCGCGGTGAACGGGGCGTAGGTGTTGCCGAGCCGTCCGGAGCTGAGCTGCGCCACCAGCCCGTACGGGCACAGCGACGCGTCGGTTCCGCCGCTCACCACCAACCGCGGCCCGTCGTCGCGCAGGAGGCGGCGGGCCTGGGCCAGCGCGTCCAGGCCGCCCGCCTGCTCGGTGGCGATGACGCCGCAGGGACCGCGCATGCCGTGCCGGATGGAGATCTGGCCCGTCGTCGCGGCGTAGAACCAGGCGATCGACTGGTACGCGCCGACGTAGCCGGGGCCGCGGCCCCACAGGTTGACCATCTCGCGCTGCCCGAACTCCGTCCCGCCCGACGAGCTGGCGGTCACCACGGCCATCTCGTACTCGGGCAGCGAGGCGGGCGTGACGCCCGCGTCGTCCAGCGCCTGGGAGGCCGCCGCGAGCCCGAGGTGGGTCCAGCGGTCGGTCTGCGGGACGACGCGGCTCGGCACGTGCTCGGCGGCGTCGAAGCCGTCCACCTCGCCCGCCACCCGCACCGGGTAGGACGAGGGGTCGAAGCGGGTGATCGTGCGGATGCCGCTGCGGCCGGCGAGCAGCCCCGCCCAGTGGGCCCGCGCCGACAGCCCGAGGGGCGAGACCACGCCCAGCCCGGTGATGACCGGCCCGGTGATGACCGGCCCGGTCACGCGGCGGCCCCCGGACGGGTCAGCAGCATCGCCGACTGGAAGCCGCCGAACCCGCTGCCGACCGTGAGCACCACGTCGGTGCGGTGGTCGCGGGCGGTCAGCGGGACGTAGTCCAGGTCGCACAGCGGGTCGGGGGTGTGCAGGTTCGCGGTCGGCGGGACGACGTCGTGCTCGATGGCGAGGGCGCTGGCGGCGATCTCGATCGAGCCGATCGCGCCCAGCGAGTGCCCGACCATCGACTTGATGGAGCTCACCGGCACCTCGTAGGCGTGCGGGCCGAGGCTGCGCTTGAAGGCGGCGGTCTCGTGCCGGTCGTTCTGCAGGGTGCCCGATCCGTGCGCGTTGACATAGTCGACCGCGGTGGGGGCGAGCCGCGCCCGCCGCAGCGCGACCGTGATGGCCTCGGCCATCTCGCGGCCGTCCGGCTTGAGGCCGGTCATGTGGTGGGCGTTGCTGCGGCTGGCGAAACCGGCGATCTCGGCGTAGCAGTGCGCGCCGCGGGCCCGGGCCGCCGTCGCCTCCTCCAGGACGAGGACCGCCGAGCCCTCGCCCAGGACGAAACCGTCACGGTCACGGTCGAAGGGCCGCGAGGCGTGCTCGGGGTCGGCGTTGTTGGGGGTGGTCGCCTTGATCGCGTCGAAGCAGCCGGAGGTGATCGGCGAGATGGGCGCGTCGGTGGCTCCGGCGATGACGACGTCGGCGCTGCCCTCGCCGATGAGCTGGACGCCGTGCGCGACCGCGTCCAGCCCGGAGGTGCAGCCGGTGGAGATCAGCGCGACGGGCCCCTCGGCCCCGGCCCGCCAGGCGACCTCGGCCGCGAGCGTGCTCGGCGCCATGTACCCGTAGAGGTGGGGGACGCCGTAGCGGTGGTCCACCTCCCACAGCGCGCCGCCGTCGCTGAGCACGATGTACTCCTGCTCCAGGCCCATCGTGCAGCCGACCGCGCTGCCGAGCGCGACCGCCAGCCGGTCCGGACGCAGCCGGCCGCGGTCGAGCCCGCTGTCGGCCAGGGCCTCGTCGCAGGCGACGAGGGCGAGCTGCGCGGCCCGGTCCGTCCGGCGGACCTCCTGCGGGGTGAGGCCCTGCGCGGCCGGGTCGAAGTCGCACTCGGCCGCGACGCGGGAGCGGAAGCCGCTCGCGTCGAACAGCGTGATCGTCCGGGTCGCGGTGCGCCCGGCGGTCAGCGTCTCCCAGAACTCCTTGGCGCCGATGCCGCCGGGGGCGACGACGCCGATGCCGGTGATGACGGCTTTGCGCCCGTTCACGTTCTCAGCCAACTTTCGGGGTTTCCTGGGCGGGATGCGGGAGTTCCTCGGTGTCGACGTGGCCGAGTTCGGGGCGGGGCGCGAGCGGGCTCAGGTGGAACACCACGCGCGCCTGATCGGTCCCGACGTTCTCCAGCCGGTGCCGGTCGTCGATCGGGACCATCACCGCGTCGCCGGGGCCGAGCTCGACCGGCTCGTCCTCGATCCGGAGCACGAGACGGCCGCCGACGACGTAGAGGAACTCCTCGGAGTAGGGGTGCCGGTGCTCGGCGACGTACTCGCCGGGTTCGAGCGTCAGCTCGCCCAGGAACCCGGAGGTGGACTGCACCGTCCTCGGACTGAGCAGCACGCGGATGTCGCCGCCGCGGCGGCGGTTGGGCGCGACGTCGGACGCCGTCACCGTGCGAACGGACATGTCAGCTCCTTCAGGACTGCGGGTGGTTCTCCACCGACAGCGACGACACGCACCGCATCAGGGCGTTCTGGAAGTTCTCCCGGAACTCCTCGGGCGTGGCGGCGGGCCGCCGGTGGGTGAGGTAGGGGGCGAGGCGCTCCTCGGTCCGGTTGACCCCGGCCTGGCGGGCCATGTGCCGGGCGATCGCGGTGAAGTCGCCCTCGTAGTGGATGACGCGGACCATCACGTCGTCCTTGACGAACACGGCGGTGCCGAGCAGGCGGCCGGCCGGCCGCCCGTCCTCGCCGGTGAGGTCGGGGGTGTCCACGCGCTGGAAGCTCTCGAACACCTCGGCGAGCTCGTCCTCGCTTCCGGGCACGACCTGGTAGCGGATGGCGGCGTACGGCATGTCAGTCCTCTCGGGTGTGTTCGGCCAGCACGGCGACGTCCTTGTCGCCGTCGCCGCGTTCGAGCGCCCGCTCGACCTGCGCGAGCACGCTCGCGGCGAGCGGCAGGCCCGCTCCCCCGGCGGCGGCCATGTCGACGGCGTAGCGCAGGTCCTTGGCCATCAGCGCGGCGCGGAAGGCGGCGGGTTCGTAGCGGCGTTCGCGCATGATGGCCGCGCGGAAGTTCATCACCATGGACGCCACGCCCGTCCCGGCGACGCAGTCGAGCACGTCGTCGCGGGACAGCCCGCCGCTCTGCCCCAGCGCGACGGCCTCGGCGAGCGCCGCGACCTGCGCGCCGATCAGGGTGTTCAGGACGAGCTTCATCGTGGCGCCGCTGCCGGGCGGGCCGAGGAAGCGGATCTCGCTGCTCAGCGCCTCCAGGACGTCCCGGACGGACTCGACGTCGGCCCGGTCCCCCGCCGCCAGCACGCGCAGTTCGCCGGACCGGGCCTGGAACGGGTTGCCGAGCACGCACGCCTCGACCCGGCGCAGGCCGAGGTCGGCCAGGCGGCGCGCGGCGCGGCGGGCGAACGCGGGGGTCACGGTGGAGGTGTCGATGACGGGGGTGCCGGGCTTCATGCCGTGCACGGCGCTCCCGAACAGGACGTGCTCGACGGCATGGTCGTCGGACAGGCTGACGATCACGGCGTCGGCGTCCCCGGCGGCCTCGGCGGCGGTCTCCGCCGGGAGGGCGCCGGCCCGCAGCAGGGGTTCGGCCTTGGCGGGCGTGCGGTTGTGGACGCGGACGGTGTGGCCCGCCTCCAGCAGCCTGGCGGCCATGCCCGCGCCCATGACGCCCAGGCCGACGAAGCCCAGGCGGCGTCCGGCCGTGTCGCCCGGGACGCCGGCCGTGTCGCCCGGAAGGCCGGTCGTGTCGTCCATCAGTCGGTTCCCCTCACGTGACGGCGGCCGCCGCTTCCAGCAGGACGGCGGCGAGCGCGAGGACGGTGCGCAGCAGGTGCCAGCGCCGCCACTCGGCGCGCGGGTCGCGCCAGTCGGCGGGGAGCGGCCGGTCCGGGTCGAGCGCCTTGACCTGGCGGTTCAGCGGGACGTTCAGCAGGTGCGAGACCCCCGAGACGGCGACCAGCAGCGCGGCGCCGAGCCCGCACAGCGCCCGTCCGGACGCCGGGCCGGTGATCCCGGCCAGGACCGCCGACCCGACCGCCGTGGTCAGCACGATCACGGGCATCGTCGGATCCCAGTGCCGGCCGAGGAGCTGGTGGAACCGCACGTACTGGGCGGGCGGGACGGCGGCCAGCGCGGGCACGACGCTGATCGCGACCGCCAGCAGCACGCCCGCGGTGATCCCGCTGCCCGCGAGCACGACGACCCGCAGCACGTCCGCGGCCATCGGCGGTCACGGCCGGGTGGGCGCGAGCGCCGCGCCGGTCATCTCGGCCACGACCCGCATCGTGAGCATCGCCCCGGACGACCGGTACGGGTGCAACTTGGTGCGGTGCCCGACGTGCTCCTCGCTGTGCTCGAAGCGGCGGAAGCCCGGCTCGTCCACCCAGTCGCTGACGACGTAGTACACGCCGTCCTCCTCGTCGCTGCGGGACAGCGACTGGCGGATGTTGGCCGGGTCGGAGGTGACGGCGTCGCCGACCTCGCGCCAGGTGCGTTCGAACTCCTCCTCCATGCCGGGACGGATGCTCATGCGCAGCACCACCCGGAAGACGCGCGCGTCGTTCGGCATGTCAGATGCCTCCGTCCACGTTGAGGGTCTCGCCGTTGACGAACGCGGCCAGGTCGCTGGCCAGGAACAGCACGACCCCGGCGATGTCGCCCGGGTCCCCGAGGCGGCCGAGGGCGATCATCTTCCGGTAGCGCTCGCGGATCGCGTCCGGCACCGGCTGCTCGGTCTCGACCGGGCCGGGCGCGACGAGGTTGACGCGGTGGCCGAGCGGCCCGAGCTCCTTGCACAGCGACCGGGTCAGGCCGATCAGCCCGGCCTTGGCGGCGGTGTAGTGGGCGCGCTGCGGGATGCCGACCGTCGCGACCTTCGACCCGATGTTGACGATGGACGCGCCGGGCGTCAGCAGCGCCAGCGCCTTGTGCACCACCAGGTAGGAGCCGGTGAGGTTCACGTCCAGGACGCGCCGCCACTCGTCCGCGGGGAGTTCCTCGAACGGGACGTGGCTGATCGTTCCGGCGTTGTTGACGATGACGTCGATCCCGCCGAGATGGTCGCGGCACTCGGCGATGAGCCGGTCGACGCCCGCCTCCTCGCCGATGTCGGCCTTGACCACGCGGTGGTCGCCGGGGGTGTCGGCCAGCTCCTTGACCAGGGCGTCCACGTGCGGGCCGTCGGTGGTGTGGCACGTGACGACGTTCGCGCCCGCGTGCGCGAACGCCC
>NZ_JBFAOF010000517.1:0-5129 GCF_040675125.1 Spirillospora sp. NPDC049652
GGGCGGTTGACGCGGTGCCGTCCTCCGGCGCCGCCGTCCTGCCGCGGAGCCGTCCTGACGCGGAGCCGTCCTGACGCGATGGTCCGCCCGGCGAGTCGATCTCGCCGGGCGGACCGGTTCCGCCGGGCGGCCGATCCCCGATACTGAGGGGATGGTCGACGAGGAGCGCTGGAAGGCGCGGTTCCGTGCCGCGCGGGTGAGTCTGCCGAGATGGGCGCGCGACGCGCCGCACCGGAACACGTACCGGTCGAACGCGACCGGCACGTGGGAGATCTACGTCTGGGACCGGGAGACCGGGGAGCGGCGGCAGGTCACCGACCGCCCGAACGGGACGTGGATGGGCGACGTCGACCCGTCCGGCGCGTGGGTGTGGTGGTTCGACGACACCGACGGCGACGAGTTCGGCGTGTGGAAGCGCACCCCGTTCGACGGCGGCGCGGACGCCGAGGTCGCCGTGCCGGGCCTGGAGCCCGCCTACCCCTCCGGGCTGGCGCTCGGCAGCGGCGGGACGGTCCTGGTCGGACGGTCCGGCGAGCGGGGCAGCACGATCCACCGGTACCGCGACGGCGAGCTCACCGCGCTGTACGAGCACGCCGAGGACGCCCACGTCGGGGCCCTGTCGCGGGACGAGACGCTCACCGCGATCGGGCACAGCGAGCACGGCGACAGCCGCCACATGGCGATCCGGGTCGTCCGGACCGACGACGGCTCGACCGTCGCCGAGCTGTGGGACGGCCCCGGCAAGGGCGTGTACGCGGCCGGGTTCGCGCCGGTCGCGGGCGACACCCGGCTGCTGGTCAACCACGAGCGGCGCGGCCGCGACGAGATCCTCGTCTGGGACCCGGTCGGCGGCGGCCAGCAGGAGATCACCTTCGACCTGCCCGGCGAGATCGACGCGGCCTGGTTCCCGGACGGGACGGCGCTGCTGGTCACGCACTCGCACGAGGCGCGCGACGAGCTGTACCGGTACGACCTGGCGGCCGGGGAGCTGACCCGGGTCGAGACGCCGCGCGGGTCGATCGGCGGCGCCGCCGCGCGTCCGGACGGCACGGTCGAGTTCGCGTGGTCGTCGGCGGCCGAGCCGCCGGTGATCCGCTCGTCGGCGGGCGAGGTCGTGCTGACCCCGGAGGGGCCGCCCGCGCCGCCGTCGGTGCCGGTCGAGGACGCCTGGGTGGACGGTCCCGGCGGCCGGATCCACGCGCTGGTCAGCCGTCCGGCCGAGGGCGAGGGGCCGTTCCCGACCGTGTTCGACGTCCACGGCGGGCCGACCGCGCAGGACGACGACTCGTTCGTGCCGACCGTCGCCGCGTGGGTCGACCACGGCTTCGCGGTCGTCCGGGTCAACTACCGGGGCTCGACCGGGTACGGCTCGGTCTGGCGCGACGCCATCGAGGGACGCGTCGGGCTCACCGAGCTGGAGGACGTCAAGGCCGTCCGCGACTGGGCGGTCGCGTCGGGGCTCGCCCACCCGGACCGGCTGGTCCTGACGGGCGGCTCGTGGGGCGGGTTCCTCACCCTGCTCGGCATCGGCACGCAGCCCGACGACTGGTCAGTAGCGGTCGCCGCCGTTCCGGTCGCCGACTACGTCGCCGCGTACGAGGACGAGATGGAGGCGCTCCAGGCGTTCGACCGGTCGCTGTTCGGCGGCTCGCCGGACGATGTGCCCGACAAGTACCGCGAGTCCTCCCCGATCACCTATGTCGAGCAGGTGCGCGCGCCGGTGCTGGTGCTGGCCGGGGAGAACGACCCGCGCTGCCCGATCCGGCAGATCGACAACTACCTCGGGCGGCTCGCCGAGCTGGGCCGTCCGCACGAGGTGTACCGGTACGACGCGGGGCACGGATCGCTGGTCGTGGAGGAGCGGATCAAGCAGATGGAGGCCGAGATCGGCTTCGCCCTGAAGAACCTTTGACCAAACCCGCACCAAAGGCCCGCTGACCGCCCGGAGTCCGCTCAGGGACGTCCTTTCCGGACATTACCGACGCCTCGGTCCGCCGCCCGGTTCGCCCGCTTCCGGGCGGTCCGGGCGGCGATCTTGTTTGCTGGACGGACGGTCCGGGAATCGTTCCGCCCGAATGCCGCACGGCGCCCGAAGCGCCGTTCCCCCGGCGGTCCCAGCAAGCCGGGAGGACCTGGTGAGAAAGCGGATCATCTGCGGGCTGGCCGTCGCCGCCCTGCCGGTCACGGGGATGACCGTTCCCGGTCCGTCCGGGCCGCGGCCCCCGCGCCCGGCGTCCCGCGCGATCACCGGGCAGGACCCGCGGACACCGTCCCTCACCCCCGCCCGGCACTCCGGATTCCGCGCGGCGAGGTGGTCACCCGCACGCCGGGCGCTGGCGATGATCAGGCACGCACCCGCCCGCCCGGGACGCGCGATGGTCTGGCGGGGGGTCGGGGCGCGGCAGACCGCGGCTCCGTTCGCCCTGGGTGACCTGCCGAAACGCCTCTCGGACCTGTCAGCCCGGATGGCGCGGGCCGTGCGCGGGATACGGCTCGCCCAGCCCACGGCCGAACGCCTGCTGCTGGCGCATCACGTCAACTGGCAATCCAGCGGCCACTGCAGCGACCGCGCGAACCCGCTCTGCACATCGTTCGACGGGATGCTGCACGGCTCCCTGGACGACCTGTTCGAGTTCGGACGCCTCAGCGGGTGCCCGCTCACCATCTCCGGGGGCACCGAGCGCGGGCACGCGCGGGGCCGGCTCAGCCACGGCACCGGCCACAAGATCGACGTGATGCCCACCGCCTGCCTGGACGACTTCATCCCGCGCAACTTCCGGCACATGGGTGTGCGCGGCGACAACGCGGAGCTCTACCGCTCCCTCGCGGGCGACGTCTTCGCCCGGGAGGCCAGCCACTGGGACATCCTCATCCCCTGAACCCCGCCGGTCTCCGGACGGTCCGACCGGTGCGGGCGGCTCAGGCGCGGACGTCGCGGATGATCCCGACCAGGTCGCGGGTCACGGACTTGAACCCGGGCAGCCGCGACATCGACACCATCTTGTTCACCAGCGGGACGGTCCGGTCCACGAGCAGGTAGGTCTTGCGGCAGCCCTCGGACGAGTCGTGCACCCAGTACAGGACGACGCCCATCGAGTACAGCCACAGCAGTTCGGGGAGCTCCGCGCGGAAGTCGTCGTCGATCTTCAGCGACGAGCCGTCCACGACCTCGCGGTAGAGGGCGACGGCGGCGCTGCGGGCGGATCCGGACTCGGAGCTGAAGGGGTTGAGCGGGCTGTCGGGCTCGGCGGCGAACTTGAAGAACTTCCCGGCGAACTCGTGGTACGGGACCATCGTGTCGACGCGGGCGCGCAGCACGCCGCGCAGCCGGGCGGCGAAGTCGCGTTCGCGGTCGAGGACGGCCCGGCAGGCCTCCTCGTGCTCGTCCTGAAGCTGGTCGTAGTAGGCCTGGAGCAGCTCTTCCTTGGAACCGAAGTAGTAGTAGGCGTTCCCGACCGCTACCCCCGCCTCCTTGGCGATGGCGCGCATGGTCGTCGCCTCGTATCCGCGCTCCCGGAAGAGGCGGAGCGCGGTCTGGACGATCTGTGTCCGCGTCTCGGACCTGACGGCTTTGGTCTCGGTCACGCCCATCACCCTAAAGGCCCGCGGAGGAACTTGGCTGTTGCGTCCGTCGCGATTTTCCTGGCCGGGACGCCGCGTTCCGTATCCCGGCCGCCCCGGCCGCCGTGCCGGTTCCCGCCGACCGCGGCTCACGCGGGGACGTGCGCGCCGACCGGTGCCGGGTACTCCCTGAGCTCGATGGACGTGGCGGCCTTGGTGGTCATCCTGTCCAGCAGCCGCAGCATCGGACCGGCCGTGAGCACCTTGTAGATCCGGGTGCGGCGGCGCAGGCTGCGCGCGGTCCTCGGCGCGAAGAACGGCCCGACGCCGCCGGCGACCTGCTGGCACGCCTTGGTGAACTTCCGGATCGCCTGCTCGTAGGCGGGGAACGCGACCCGGTGGTCACCGCCTGCCGCGGCCAGCTCACCGGCCAGGACGTAGGCGCAGACGACCGCGAGGCCGGTCCCCATGCCGCCGCAGGTCGCGCCGTACCCGGCGTCGCCGAGCAGCGCGATCCGGCCCTTCGTCCAGGAGTCCATCCGGACGATGCCGACCGAGTCGTGGTAGAAGCCCGGCGCGTCCGGCAGGTCGGCGAGGACGGTCCGCGCGTGCCAGCCCATCCCGGCGAACCGCTCGGCGACCATGCGCTTCTGGCCCTCGTAGTCGTGCCGGTCGACACCGGGGCCGTCGCCCGCCGCGTACACGCACATCACGTTCGCGGACGTCCCGCCGTCCAGCGGGTAGACCGACAGGCCGCGGCCGGGCTCGCTGTAGAGCACGGCGTCGCGCTCCATCCCGAGCCGGTTCGGCGCGTTGAAGATCGCGACGTTGTAGCCGGAGTCCCGGACGAATTGCGACTCGTCTCCGAAGACCAGCCGCCGGACGTTCGAGTGCAGCCCGTCCGCGCCGATGACCAAGTCGAACCACTCGGCGGCGCCGCGCTCGAAGGTCGCGTACACCCCGTCGGCGGTCTCTTGAAGGGAGGCGATCGAGTCGCCGAAGACGTAGCGTGCGGCGTCCTTGGTCCGCTCGTACAGGATGCGCGCCAGGTCGCCGCGCTGGATCTCGACCTGCCCTCCGGTGAACGACGCGGGCAGCGTGATCAGTCCCTCGCCGCGCTCGTCGATCAGGTGCAGCGGGCCGTTCCGCGTCTGGTGCTGGCGGATCTCATCCAGGACGCCCATCCGGGCCAGGACGTCCATGTGCACGTCGCCGCGGAAGTCCACCGCCTGCCCGCCCGGCCGGATGCCGGGCGCCCGCTCCACCACGGTCACCTCGTGCCCGTACCGGGCCAGCCAGAAGGCGAGGGACGGACCGGCGATGCTCGCACCCGAGATCAGAACCTTCATGACGTGCTCCCTTGGTCGTTCCGTTCGATGACCAGAGGTTCGCCGGTGCCGCTGACCGTCCGCGCACCACCCGCTGACAGCCGCGGGACGCTCACCGGCCGACCCGAACGGCCGCCGGGGACGCGAAGGGGCCGCCGGGGAC
Source organism: Spirillospora sp. NPDC049652 (assembly GCF_040675125.1). Classification (NCBI taxonomy): domain Bacteria; kingdom Bacillati; phylum Actinomycetota; class Actinomycetes; order Streptosporangiales; family Thermomonosporaceae; genus Spirillospora; species Spirillospora sp. NPDC049652. The sequence goes on from NZ_JBFAOF010000517.1 coordinate 5,053, forward strand.
GCGAACGGCCGCCGGGGACGCGAAGGGCCGCCCGGCGTACCGGACGGCCCTTCGGGGTGGCGCGGGTCAGCGGCCGG
>NZ_JBFAOF010000518.1:0-5108 GCF_040675125.1 Spirillospora sp. NPDC049652
GCCCGGTTCGCCCTCCGCGCCGCCCTCGGCGAGCGGCGCGCCGCCGACCACGGCACCCGCCGCGCCGCCCTCGGCGACGCCGCCGGTGAGCACTCCCGGAGCGACGCCGCCCGCGACCGGCGACGGCGGGGGCGGGCAGCCCGGCCCGGCCGTCCAGGGCAACGGAATCAGCTACCAGATCGTCCAGCAGAGCCAGGGCTACTTCGAGGGCCAGTTCACCGTCACCAACCCGGGGACCGCGCCGCTGAGCGGCTGGAAGATCACTTTCACCACGCCGCGCGCGGACGTGCACGCCATCTGGGGCGCCGAGCTGGTCCACGGCGGGACGCAGGTGGAGATCCGCGGGACGTCCGCGATCCCGCCCGGCGGGAGCACGACGATCCGGTTCGGCGCGACCGGGCTGCCCGCCCGGCCGGAGGGATGCCGGCTGTCGGGGCGGCCGTGCGGATTCTGAGTCCGCGCGGCGATTAGGCTGCTGAACATGCGAATCGCGAGGTTCTCCACCGGTGAAGGCATGTCCTTCGGGGTGGTCGAAGAGAACACCATCGCCGCCATCGCGGCGCACCCGTTCGGGGAGCTGACCTTCACCGGGCACCGCTTCCCGCTCGCCGACGTGCGGCTGCTCGCGCCGATCCTGCCCAGCAAGGTCATCGCGATCGGCAAGAACTACGCCGAGCACGCCCGCGAGATGGGCGGCGAGCCGCCCGCCGAACCGGTGATCTTCAGCAAGCCGTCCACGGCCGTGATCGGCTCGGGCGAGGCCGTCGCCTACCCGGAGAAGCTGTCCCAGCGCGTCGACTACGAGGGCGAGCTCGCCGTCGTGATCGGCCGGCTCTGCCGGGAGGTCCCGGCGTCCCGCGCCCAGGACGTCATCCTCGGCTACACCTGCGCCAACGACGTCACGGCCCGCGACCTGCAGCAGCGGGACGGGCAGTGGACCCGGGCCAAGGGCTTCGACACCTTCTGCCCGCTCGGCCCGTGGATCGAGACCGAGCTCGACCCGTCCGACCTGGCGATCACCACGCGGCTGAACGGCGAGGTGAAGCAGGACGCCCGCACCTCCCAGCTCACCCACGACATCCCGGCGCTCGTGGAGTACGTCACGCAGGTCATGACGCTGCTGCCCGGCGACGTGATCCTCACCGGCACCCCGGCGGGCGTCGGCCCGATGGGCGTCGGCGACGAGGTGACCGTCGAGATCGAGGGCATCGGCACCCTCGCCAACCGCGTCGTCGCCCGCGACTGACCGGCGTCCGGTGGGCCGGGGCATGCGGCCCGCGTACTGACCGTCGTACGGCGTCCCTAGGCTCTGTCCGGGGACGCCGTACGCGTTCCCGCCCTGGAGGATCAATGAGCTTCGACGGCTTCGACGAGGAGGCGTTCGCCTTCTACGAGGGGCTCCTCGCCGACAACAGCAGGGACTACTGGACGGCCAACAAGGCCCGCTACGAGCGGCACGTCCGCGAGCCGATGCTCGCCCTGCTGGACGAGCTGGAGCCCGAGTTCGGCGCGGCCAAGCTGTTCCGGCCCTACCGCGACGTCCGCTTCAGCAAGGACAAGACGCCCTACAAGGACCACCAGGGCGCGCTGGCCCTGGACGGCGGCCTGTACGTCGAGATCGACGCCGACGGCATGATGGTCGCGGGCGGCATGTACTCGATGCACGGCGAGCGGCTGAAGCGGTTCCGCGCGGCCGTCCACGCTCCGGCGTCCGGCAAGGCGCTCGAAACGGTCCTGGACGAGCTGCGGAGCGCGGGCATGGAGATCGCGGGCGGCACCCTGAAGACGCGTCCGCGCGGCTTCGACGCCGATCATCCCCGCATCGGCCTGCTGCGCCACACCGGCCTCTACGCCCGGCAGGGCTGGCCCGCCGACCCCTGGATGGAGACCCGCGAGGTCGTGGACCGGGTCAGGGACGCCTGGCGGCGGCTGCGTCCGCTCGGCGAGTGGGCCGAGGAGCACGTCGGGCCGCCCGACTTCGGCCGCTGACCGGCCGCCCGCGAGCCCCGGCGGAGCCGCGCCGGGGAGGGCCGGACGGCCGCTTCCGGGCCGCCGCCGGGACGCGCGGAAGAGGCTGGTCGGGCCCCTGCGCTATTCGTTTTGGCACTCCTCCCAGACTCCTGTATTCTTTTCGAGGCGCGAGCGAAACGGAAGCCCGGAAGGGTCAAAGGGAAGCTCACGGCACTGGGGTATGGTGTAATCGGCAGCACGACTGATTCTGGTTCAGTTAGTCTAGGTTCGAGTCCTGGTACCCCAGCTGATCCCGATCTCGCGGAAGCGGATCGGTGTCGCACAGGCCCCCGTCGTCTAGTGGCCTAGGACGCCGCCCTCTCAAGGCGGTAACGGCGGTTCGAATCCGCTCGGGGGTACACGAACAGCAGGTGAGAGCCCTGATCGCCGCACACGCGGTCGGGGCTTCGATCTTGTCAGGGGATCTTCCGGTGAAAACCGGTCGGAGGCCCGGGCGGGATCCGCTAAGCTGGGCGAGGCCGAGCGGGAGACCGCGAAGCCGAAGGAAAGATCAGGCCCCCGTCGTCTAGTGGCCTAGGACGCCGCCCTCTCAAGGCGGTAACGGCGGTTCGAATCCGCTCGGGGGTACGCGCGAACAACGAGGCCCCGGTCATCGCGACCGGGGCCTCGTTCGTTTTTTCACTGATCATTTGATGGCGTATTCCACGCCGCCGTTCCGGACCGGCTCCCCACCTCCGGCGAAGCCGGTCCATGCGCTCGCCGGAGCCGGTCCGTTCGCTCGCGGGAGCAGACCCCGCGGTTCGTCAGAGCCAGCCGGTGCGTTCGGTCGAGGCGTGCGAGCGGAGGGCGGCGAGCGACTCGTCCGCCGTGAGGACCGGGACGCGGCGCGGACCGGACGGGGACGTGAGCGTTCCGTCGGTGTCGATCGAGCAGGTGCGGCCGTGCGGCCAGACGCCGAACATGACGCCGACCGGGCGGTGCGCCGGGCCGCGCCGCACCAGCGGCAGCACGACGTCGTCGTCGTGTCCGGGCGTGGCGATCCAGTAGGTGGTGGCCATGCCGCGGCCCCGGGTGGGGCTGAGGTCGGGGTTGGCGTGCTCGGCGTCGCTGACGAGCATCTCCAGCTCCAGGTGCTCGATCGCGTCCTCGAGCAGCTCGCACACGTGCAGCCCGGGTTCCAGGGCCGCGCGCAGGCGCTCGTCGAACGCGTCGCCGAAGAGCCGGTCGAGTTCGGTGCGGGACAGGACGACCCGGGCGCGCGGATCGTCCCGGGTGACGAGTTCGGTGACGATCGCCCGGACGAAGCCGTCGGCGCCGTCGCCGACCAGGCCGACGCCGGACGGGTAGGCCAGCTCGGTGGCCCAGTGGACCGCCGCCACGGGACGCGCCGCCCCCGGAGCCGGCCGCGGCGGGACGACCGTCACAGGACGATCGAGGACCACGGCCGGGGCCGGGGCGGTGAAGTCGGCGACGGTCGGTGACATGTCCTTCGGCGCCCGGCGCAGCGGATTCCGGAGCGCCGACGCCAGGACGGGCCGGAACCGTCTGCGCAGGAAGAAGAGCCCGAACAGCGCGATGAGGGCCAGCACGGTGGTCCACGGGCCGGGTGAGCGTGTCGAGCCGTCCTGCGGCTCCGCCCGCACGTCGGCGGAGGGCCGGGGCGTGGCCGTGGGCGCGCCCTGGGAAACCGGGCCGCCGCCGGGAACCGCGCCGTGGGGATTCGCGCCGGCCGAGGGTGCGGCGGGCCGCTGGGCGGCGTCGCGGGATGACGGGCTGGGCGAACGATCGTCGGCGTCGTCGTCCGGCACCTCGCGGTGTCGCCTCGGCCGCACGGGCGGACGCGCGGGGGACTCCTGGCGCGAGGAGTAGCGCCGCCGGGCCTCGGAGCGGCGGAGGCGGCGGGGCGGTGGGGCGCCGCGCAGGGAGTCGCGCAGGGCCGTCCCGAAGTCGGTGCGGCCGTTCAGCAGGTCACGGCTGATGTTGCGGCACAGTTCCGACTGGTCGAAGATCGCTGCCGCTGCTCCCGTCAGCCCGACGCAGACGGACGGGCCGGGCTTGGCCGTGCCCGGGGGCGCGAACGCGGACGCGGCCATCGGGCGGGCCCCGGGCATGGCCGCGGATCCGGCCAGGGGCGCGGATCCGGGTACGAGAGCGGGCACCGGCGCGGACGTGGAGCCCAGCGCGGGTGTGGCCGCTAACAGCGCGGGCAGGGGCGCGAGCGTCAGCACCGCGCCTGCCGCCAGCGCCGCGACGGATTCCCTCACAGGCGGCTACCTCCCAAGGACGACCTGCTCGGAGGACGATGAAAGCAGTCCGGGCGCCGGGACGTCCCGCAAGTCGCCCGGCGGGTCGCGATCCGTGATCCTCTCGATACGTGTCGTCATCCTTGATGTGTCCTTGCTGACCAGTAGCGTACGGGTCAACTAAAGTCGTTGTCCCGGAGCGAAGGGGATGGTGCATGGAGAACGCGGAGAACGGAGCCGACGGCGAGGCGAAGCCGCCGACCCCGGGTGCGATGCTCGCCGACAAGGTCGAGTGGCTGATCCAGAACATGTGGCCGCCGGACGCGCCCGCGCCGCGCAACAACGTCGAGACCGCGGGGGCGATCGCCCACGCCACGGGCGAGGACATCTCGTCCACCACGGTGTGGAAGCTGCGCACCGGCCGCCAGGACAATCCGCAGCTGCGCACGCTCACCGCGCTGGCCACGTTCTTCGGCGTCCCGATCGGCTACTTCGGCTTCGCGTCGGAGGCGGGTCCGATCGACGACGACCTGACGTTCAAGGCGCTGCGCCGCGAGGTCGAGGAGGGCGTGGTCCGCACCGAGGTGCTGCGCGCCCTGGTCGACCTGTCGCCGCAGTCGCGCTGGCTGGTGGACGAGATGATCCTCGCCGCCGCCCGGGCCGACGCCGAGCGCGCCGCGGCGAACCGGCGCAACAACGCGCCGTCGGAGATCGAGGAGCCCGCGTGACGGACGGCCGGCGGCCCCGCCGTGGAGGAGCGGGCCGCCGGCCGTCCGGGTCATGAGCCCGGGCCGGGAGTCCGAGGGGGCCGGGCCGGGCCGCGGTCAGCACCATTCCTCCTGCGGAGCTTGCGGAAAATCAGCCCATCGGCAACAACGGCGGGGGGCCTGACGC
>NZ_JBFAOF010000519.1:0-5107 GCF_040675125.1 Spirillospora sp. NPDC049652
GCCACCGTCGCGGCGGCGACGGCGGCGGGCGTCGAGGGCGAGCCGCGCACCTGGCCGGTGGAGCAGGCCGCCGGGGAGTTGGGCGAGCCGTTCGCCGAGGCGCTCGCGCTCGACCAGTCCGTCAGCGCGCAGGCCGCCCGCGACCGCCTGGGCTGGAGCCCGCGGCGGCCCGGCGCCGTCGCCGACCTGCGCGAGGGCTCCTACTCCTGAGCAAAGGGGCACGGCCGGGCGCCCTCGCCGCTGTCGGGGCGGGCCCGGCCGTGCGCGCCCGCCGGGCGAGGCGGGCGGGTCCTCAGCGGAGGAAGTGGCGGCTCCGGTCGAGCAGGCCGCGCTCCTTGAGCTCGGCGCGCAGCGGGATGTTGTCGTCCCACACGCCCGACTCCAGGGTGAAGCCGAAGTGGCTGGCGGCCTCGTCGCCGTCGCCGAGGAGCTGCCGCCGCAGCGGGCTCAGCGACCGCCACCACGCGCTGTGCCGGTCCACCGCGACGTCGTCCCGCCAGCGGATCCAGCGGTAGGTGTAGCAGAGGAAGACCATCTTGCGCGTGACGGTCGACTGGTTCAGCGAGCGCGAGTGCCACAGGCGGCGGTCGAACAGGAACGCGTCGCCCGGGTTGGCGGTGATCTCGACGGTGCCGGGCGGCCGCAGGTACTCGCCGTCCGGGCCGCGCTCGGTCTGCTCCAGGGTGTTGCTGTACTGGCTGCCCGGCAGGACGAGGGTGCCCCCGCGACCCTCCTCCGACAGGTCGCTCAGCACGTACGCCACCTTGATCGAGAACATCGGGCGCGGTTCCATCTCCAGGTCGACGTTCTGCCGGTACCCGTCCTGGTGCCAGCTCCACGCGGGGGCCGGCGGCTCCAGCGCGGGCGGGTTCACGTCGATGTGGCTGTGGTGGACGTAGATGTTCCACCCGAGGTGCCCCCAGAGGTGCGGGAACGTGGTCGGCAGGTCCAGCAGCTCGGTGAACGCCTCGTCGCGGAAGACCGCGCCCAGCACGTGCATCGAGCCGTTGCCCCGGAGCCGTCCGGCCCGGCCCTCGGACTCGTAGACGCGGTCGACGGCGGCCTCGATCCGCGCCCGCTGCCCCTCGTCCAGAGCGTTGCGGACCAGCAGGTACCCCTGCTCGGTGAAGGTGCGGCGGCTCTCGGCGTCGATCGGCGCGAACCGGTCGGCCGCCACGTGGTTCAGCGTGTCGGGCATGGGCGTCTCCGCGGACGGATCTGTGGCGGCGTCCCCGTGACGCCGCCGGACGATGCGCCACTCAAGTGGAGGCCGATGAAGATCCCGTGAAGAACCCGTGCGGAAACGATCTTTCTCCGCGGTGGCCGGATGTCCGGTACGTCCGCTCGGTATCGTCCTGATCATGTGGACGGCAGCCCGGATCCTGCTCGCTGAGGACGATCCCAAACAGGCCCGCCTCATCCGGGTCTACCTGGAGCGCGAGGGGCACCGCGTCACCGCGGTCGGCGACGGCCGCCAGGCGCTGGAGCAGGCCCGCGCGCTCCGGCCCGACCTGCTGGTCCTGGACGTGATGATGCCGGGCGTGGACGGCCTGGACGTCTGCCGCGTCCTGCGGGCCGAGTCGTCGGTGCCGATCCTGCTGCTGACCGCCCGCTCCACCGAGGAGGACCAGCTCCTCGGCCTGGACCTCGGCGCCGACGACTACCTCACCAAGCCGTTCAGCCCCCGGGTGCTGACCGCCCGCGTCCGGGCCCTGCTGCGCCGCGCCGGGGTCGGCAAGGGCGCGGAGGCGCCGGGCGAGATCCTGCGCGTCGGGGACCTGGAGATCGACCCGGACCGCTTCGAGGTGCGGATCGCCGGCCGGAAGGTGGAGCTGACCGCCAAGGAGTTCGGCATCCTGCAGACCCTCGCCGCCGAGCCGCAGCGGGTGTTCACCCGCGCGCACATCCTGGAACGGGCCTTCGGGTTCGACCACCACGTCCTGGAGCGGACCGTCGACGCCCACGTGATGAACCTGCGCCGCAAGATCGAGGCGGACCCGGCCGACCCGGTCTTCGTCCAGACGGTCTACGGCCGCGGCTACCGCCTCGGCCCCTTCGCGGACCGGACCGCCGCCCAGCGGGCCGCCGCCGGGCGAGCGGGCGGGAAGCGTCCCGAGCGGGCGGACACCGAGCGGGCGGACGCGGGCCGGCCCGGACGGTCGGGCTGAGCGTGCCCTGGCGGTTCCGCACGCGCGTCTTCGTCGTCGTCGCGCTGGTCGCCGCGGCGGCGGTCGGCGCGACGACCTGGCTGACGGTCCGGGCCACCCGCGCGGAGTACGCCGAGTCGGCCGCCGTCGAGAAGCGGGTCGTGGACGACATCTACGACACGCTCAACGACTACGGGCTCAAGCACGGCACCTGGGAGGGCGTGGTGCAGCCCGTCGTGCGGCTCGGCCGCGGCACCGGCCAGCGGATCCGGCTCACCACCCTCACCGGCGAGGTGATCGTCGACACCGACACCGAGGCGGCCCGGACCGCGCGCCCCGCCACCCGCCGGCCGACCGGCGTGCTCGACCCCCGGCAGATCATCGTGCGCGGCGAGGTCGACCCCGGCCCCGACGCCGCGCGCCAGGACCCGGGCTTCATGGGCGAGGAGACGATCGCCGAGCGGATCGGCTTCTACCGGCGGGCGATGCGCCTGCGGGCCTGCCTCACCCGCCGCGGCATCGACCTGAACCGGGTCGCCGTCCCCCGCTGGCCGAAGGACGGGCTGCAGAACGGCTCCGCGGGCGCGCTCCCGCCGGGCGGCGTCATGGAACCGAGGTCCGCCCTCGCCGCCTGCGTGCGGCCGTCCCTGGGGAACAAGACCGAGTACAAGGGCGACATCCGGGCGGTGCAGGAGTGCCTGGCCGAGGACGGCGGCGGCGATGCCGGCGCGGGTGGCCCGGTCAGCCGGCCGCCGGAGCGGGTGTCCCCGCTCGCCCGCATATGCACCGAGCAGCTCCTCCAGCAGCGGCTGGAGAAGGTCGCCCCCGCGCCGCTGCTGCTCTGGCTCGGCTACGGGCACGGGGTGACGGGACCGCCGGCGCTGCAACCCGTCCGCGCCATCATCGCGGCCGTGGTGGTCGCCCTGCTCGTGATCACCTGCACCCTGCTGCTGAGCCGCCGGGTGCTCGCCCCGATCGGCGCGCTCGCCGCCGCGTCCCGCCGGCTCGGCGCCGGCGACCTGTCCGAACGGGTCGCCGTGCGCGGCCGCGACGAGATCGCCGAGCTCGCCCGCAGCTTCAACCGGATGGCCGACTCGCTCCAGCACAGCGAGGCGGCGCAGCACCGGATGGTCAGCGACATCGCGCACGAACTGCGCACCCCGCTGGCCAACATCCGCGGCTACCTGGAGGCCCTCCACGACGGGGTGCTGGACCCCGATCCGGAGCTGATCTCGTCGCTGCTGGAGGAGGCGGTGCTGCAGCAGCGGCTCATCGACGACCTGCAGGACCTCGCGCTGGCCGAGTCCGGCGCGCTGCGGATGCTCCGCACCCCCCTGGACGTCCGGGAGCTGCTGGAGACCTGCCGGGTGGCGCACCGGGCGGTCGCCGAGTCGCACGGCGTGGAGCTCGCCGTCCAGGCGGAGGCGGTGCCGCTGGTCGACGCCGATCCCGACCGGCTCCGCCAGGTGATCGGGAACCTGGTGACCAACGCCCTGGCCGCGACGCCGCCGGGCGGGACGATCACGCTGCGCGCCACGTCCGGAGACGGCACGGCACTGCGCATCCAGGTCATCGACACCGGGCGCGGCATCGCGCCCGTCGAGCTGCGGCACGTCTTCGACCGGTTCTGGCGGGCCGACTCGGCCCGCGGCCGCGCCACCGGCGGGCGCGGGCTCGGCCTGTCGATCGCGCAGGGCATCGTCCAGGCCCACGGCGGGACGCTCGGCGCCGACAGCGCGCCCGGCCGCGGCTCGACCTTCACCATCACCCTCCCCGCGTCGAAGGAGCGGCCCGGCCCGGCCTGACCCGCCGCGCCGCGCCCGGGGCTCAGGCCGTCTCTCCAGGTCAGGGGCCGAATCGGCATGTCCGCGTATCGGAGATTCAAGGAACGGTCGGGTGGGGCGTGCCGCTCTTGGGGCCGAGCAACAATCGAGTCGCCGTGCGGCACACGCGAGGGGAGGTAGGGGACTCATGCGGCAGCTCTTGCAGTGGGCGGAACGGGTGCGGGCGATGACCACGCTCGGCTTCGTCGTCGCGACGCTCGCGTACGGGTGGGCGCTGTGGCGGATGCCCGACCTGATGCACCAGGCCGATCCGAAGGACCGGCACAACGCCCGGATGCTGGTGGTCTCGATCGGAAGCGGGATGTTCGTCGCCCTCACCCTGCTCTACACCGCCCGCAACTACCAGCTCGCGCACCGCGGCCAGGTCACCGACCGGTTCGCCAAGGCCCTGGAGGCCCTCTCCACCGACCACAGCGACCAGCGCCTGGGCGCGGTCTACGCGCTGCAGCACGTGGCGCGCGACTCCCGTCCCCACCGCGCCGAGGTCTTCGACGTCCTGGAGGCGTTCCTGCGCCGCAACACCTTCGGCGGCTCCTCCCCCGACGTGCAGGCCGCGCTGAAGGCCATCCTCCGCCCGCCCACCTGGACGCGGCCGCTGAACCTGCCCGGCGCCGACCTGAGCGGCGCGAACCTCCACCGCGCGAACCTCACGGACGCGAGCCTGCCCTGCGCGGACCTGGCCAAGAGCAGCATGACCTGGGCGAACCTGACCCGCGTGGGGCTGGCCGGGGCCAATCTGGCCGGCGCGGACCTGACCGGGGCCAACCTGCACCGCGCGAACCTCACGGGCGTGAACCTGACCGGCGGGAACCTGATCCGCGCCGACCTCACCTGGGCGGACCTGACCGACGCCGACCTGACCTGGGCGGACCTGATCGGCGCGTCGCTGCGCCGGGCGACCCTCACGCGCGTGGTGCTGGCCCAGGCGGACCTGAACCGCGCGGAACTCCCCGGCGCGACCCTGGCCGAGGCGACCCTGACCGAGGCCACCCTGATCCGGACGGACCTCACGTGGGCCGACCTGACCGACGCCGACCTCGCGGACGCGGACCTGACCCGCGCGGACCTCACCGACGCGGACCTCACCGGCGCGAACCTGACGCGCGCCGACCTCAC
>NZ_JBFAOF010000520.1:0-5106 GCF_040675125.1 Spirillospora sp. NPDC049652
CGCGGCCTGAAGGGCGATCTGGACCGCCTGGTCGCCGCCGAGGTCGCCCTCGAACGCGAGATCACCGTCGTGGACGCGGACATCGCCGAGGTGGTCCGGGCGGCCGCCGAGCACGAGGTCCCGATCGTGCTGGTCTCCGACACCTACTTCAGCGGCGAGCAGCTCGCGCACCTCCTCGACCGGCCGGGCCTGGAGCCGCTCGGCGGCGCCCGCGTGTACCGCTCCAACCAGCACGGCGCCGACAAGGCCTCGGGCCTGTGGGAGACCGTCCTGAACGACCTGGGGCTCTCACCGCGGCAGGTCGTCCACATCGGCGACAACGAGAACGCCGACGACCGGGTGCCGGGGGAGCTGGGCGTCCGCACCGTCCACTACGTCCGCGTGGACGACGTGTACGGCGCGATGCTCGAACGCGAGGGCGAACCGCTGGAGGGCGACGGGCCTGACGCCCCCGACCTCGACCCGGTGCACGGCGACCACGGGCTGACCAGCCTGCGCGCGAAGGCGCTGCGGGCGACGGGTCCGCTCCCGTCCACGGCCCTGGAGGTCGCCTGGGGGTTCGGCGCGGCGGTCATGGGCCCGGTCCTCACCGGCTTCGCCGAGTGGGCTGCCTACCGCGCGCACGAGACGGGCGTCCGCACCCTCTGGTGCCCGATGCGCGAGGGCGAGCTCCTCAGCGAGCTGATCAACGCCGCCGCCCGCGCGCGCGGTCTGGACGTCACCGCGAAGCCCGTCTGGCTGTCCCGCTTCACCACGTCGCTGGGGGGCCTCGACCCGCACGACGAGGACGCCGTCCACGCGTTCTGCCGCAGCGGTTACCGGATGACCGTCCGGCAGGCCCTGGAGGCGCTCGGCCTCCAAGCGGGCGAGGTCCCCGGCCTGGCGACCGAGCTCGCCGCGGTCATCGACAACGGCGACATCGCCGAGCGTGTCGCGAAGGCGCTCACCGAGACCCCGCACCTGCGCGGGCGTATCGCCGAGACCGCCACCGCGGCGCGTGAACGGCTCCTGAGGTCGCTGCGCGCGGCGGGCGCGCTCGACGACCCCGACCTCACCCTCGTGGACCTCGGCTGGGGCGGGACGATCCAGCTGAACCTGGCGAAGGTGCTCCGGCTCGCCGGGATCGGCATCGCGCCCGCCGGGCTCTACCTGGCCACCGACCTGCGCTCGGAGCGGCTGTACCTGGCCGGCCTGCGCGCCGAGGGCTATCTCGCCCAGGCCGGGCATCCGGAGTGGATCGCGGGAACGCTCACCCGCAGTCCGGAGATCGTCGAGCAGGCCGTCAACGCGCTCTGCGGGTCGCTGATCGGCTTCACCGCCGACGGCGGCCCCGTGCTCGGACCGGTGTCCGACTCGCCGTCCCAGGACGCCGAGCGCCGCCTCGTCCAGGACGGGGTGCGGGCCTTCCAGGCGCTGTGGAACCGGTACGCCGAGGACGGCGACGTCCCCGGCCTGGCGGACGGCGACGCCGTCCGGACCAGGCTGGCCCGCATCCTCGTCGCCGCGCTGGAGCAGCCGACCGCCGAGGAGGCCGCCGCCTTCGGGGCCTGGGGCCACGAGGACAACTTCGGATCCGACCTGGTCACCCGGCTGCTGCCGGACGACCTGCGCCCCGCGATCCCGTACCTGCACCCGGCCGACCTCGCTGACCTGCACATGCGGGACTCGTTCTGGCCGGCCCTGCTCGCCGCGTCCGACCCGCACCTCGCCGCGCTGACCCGCGCGGTGGCGCGCGGCGACCTGCCCGGCGAGGCGCTGGAGGCGGCCGGGGACCCGGTCACGAGCCGGCTCCGGTACCGCACGGGCGACGACCGCTGGCACGAGGTGATCCGGTCCCGCGTCCGGATCAACCACAACGGGCTGTCGTTCGCCCGGCTGCGGTTCGAGCACCACGACACGGTGGACCTGTCGCTGGCGCTGCCGGGCCGTCCGGCGATCGTCCGGATCGACTGGATCGAGGCCCGCCTGGTGGCCGGGGACCGGCGCGAGGTGGTGCTGCGCTGGGAGAAGCCGGAGGACTTCGTCGGCCTCCACTTCGCCGACTGCCGCTACCTCGGCGGCAACCTCGTCGAGTTCCACGCGCCGCACGGCGCGGTGTGGCTGCCGGTCGCGCGGCGCGCCGGAGTGCCGTCGGTGTCGTCGGGGACGGTGAGCGCGGCGTTCGCGATGCTGCCGCAGTCCCGCACCGGACGGGCCGCGCGGGTCCCGGTCGACCAGCAGGCCACCAACGCCGCGCGCGCCGCCCGGATCGGCAACCGGCTGCGGGAGGAGTACCGCACCGCCGGCGTCAAGGGCGTCGCGGCGGGCGCGAGCAGGGTCGCCCGCCGCAAGCTGGGAGGGCCGTCGTGACCGTGCCGCCGAGGGAGGCGGCGTGACCGTGCGGCCGGGAGGGGCGTCATGAGCGAGGCAGGTTCCCGGGACGACCCGCACGCCCAGCCGCGCGCCGCCCGCGAGCCGTCCCTGCTGCTGCACTCGATGGCGCTGTTCCGCGAGCTGTTCGAGATCGTCTACGCGGTCCGGACGATCGGCGCGGTCGTCGAGGTCGGGGTCGAGTCCGGGCGGACGAGCTCGCTCTACGCCGACCTGGGCGCGTCCGCCGTGTACTGCGTGGAGCCCCGCCCGACGGACGGGCTGCGCGCGGCGTTCGCCGCCGACCCGCGCCTGACGCTGGTCGAGGACCGGTCTCCCGGCGCGCTCGGCCAGGTGCCGTCCGCCGACCTGTACGTCCTGGACGGCGACCACAACTACGCCGTCGTCCGGGCGGAGCTCGCCTGGATCATGGCGAACGCCCCGGACGCCGTCGTCGTCCTGCACGACGTGCTCTGGCCGGGCGGCCGCCGCGACATGTACTACCAGCCTTCTCCGCTGGCTCCCGGTGAACGGCACCCGGACACCGCCGACGGCCCCTCGGTCTGGACCGACGAACTCGGGCCCGCAGGGTTCGTCGGCGCGGGCGACTTCACGTGGGCCGAGCACGCCGGCGGGGAGCGCAACGGCGTGCTCACCGCCGTCGAGGACGCCGTGGCGGAGGCCGCCGACGACTGGCGTTTCGAGATCGTCCCCGCTGTGTTCGGGTTCGGTGTGCTGGCCCGAGCGGCCGCCGAAGGGACGGGCGACCTCTTCGAGGCGCTGCGGCCGTACACCTCGTCCCGGCTGCTCGCCGCGATGGAGAACAACCGCATCGCCCTCTACACGCACGTGCTCGGACTCCAGCACCTCCTGAGCCTCCAGCAGGCGGAATCCGACGAGCCCGCGCAGGACGAGCCCGCGCAGGACGAGCCCGCGCAGGACGAGCCCGCGCAGGACGAGCCCGGGCACGTCACATCCGAGCAGGACGAACCCGACGACCGACCGTCGTCCTCCACCGCGGACGAGACGCCCGTCCAGGAAGCGCAACCGAGGAGAACCGGCGTGTTCGACTACATCGGCGAAGTGGCCATGCACCAGCCCACCTGGGGGACGTTCCTGGTCCCCGACGGCGCGCTGGCCGAGGCGGACCGGCCGCACGAACTGCTCGGCATCCCGATCCAGAGCGGGTTCCACGCCGACCTGTCGGTGTTCGCGGGACAGAACACCGTTTTCGACCGCATCGCGGACAGGGTCGCGTCGGTGAAGCTGGACTACGAGGACCAGTGCAGCCCCAAGCACTACTTCGACGTCTTCACCCGGATCGAGCGCGAGCACGCCCACCTGACCCGGATCGTGGACGTCGGGACGTTCATGGGCGGCTCCGCGGCCGTGTTCGCCGGCTGTGTCGAGCCGATGGGCCTGGAACTGGACATCGTCGACGTCAATGACGCCTACCTGCGGTTCGCCCACGAGCGAGTGCGGCGCGCCTTCCCCGGCGCCGTGCCGCGCGTCCGGATCTTCCACGGAGACCTGCCGACCTACGTGCGGACCGTCCTGCTCGCGGAGCAGGGCACCCGCGCGCTGGTCCACCACGACGCGGCCCACAGCTTCGACCAGGTCGTCAAGGACCTCAGCGCGCTGTACTTCGCCCGCGACCGGGTGCACTCCCTCGCCGTCCAGGACACCCACCTGCGCGGCTCGATCGGCTACCTCAACTTCGTGGACGCCGCCGTGTACGCGATCTACGGCAAGGGTGTGGAGTTCGAGCCGCTGGGCGCCGCCTATCCGGCGGGCTCGGCGGTGTGCGAGCCGAACCAGTGGGACGGGAACTACTTCATGGCCGAGGAGCCCGAGGGAATGTACCTCCGGTTCGAGGGGCTGACGTGGAAGTACCCGCATCCGTCGATGACTCTGGACGAGTTCATGCCGGTCCCCGCGGCGACCACCCGTCCCGCTGGCGCCTCTGGGCGGTGAGCCGTGCCCTTCCGGTGACCGGATCCGGCCACCGGAAGAGAAAAGATGATCTCTGGTGCTGGTGGACGCGGTGACCGGAAGGAGGGGTCGAGTCGGGCATCGGGGGGCGTGTTCGGTTGAACGGGACGCGCGGGAGAGGGAAGCTCTTTACTCTGGGCGGGGAGGATCCGTAGCCGAGCCTGCCCTGAAGTGCCCGCACCGCCTTGTGACCTGGGGTCTGCCGACGTGACCGATCTGCCGAACGGTTCCGCGGGCGCGCGCATGGTGCAGGCCGACCGGCTGTACGTCGGGTGGCGGTACGCGCAGGTGCACCAGGATCCGGGGCCCCCGCCGAGCGAGCCGGAGCCGGTGCGTCCGGAGGGCGGACGGCCGGCGTATCCGGCGGAGTACGGGGCGGCGCGGGGGCTGAGCGCCGACCATCTGTCCGGGCGGCCGCTGCGGATCACCGCGGCCGGCGGCGCGGCGTTCGCGGCGCTGATCCTGGTGTGCGCCATGACCGGGGTGCTGCCCTGGTCGTTCGCCGCGGCGGGGCTCGTCGCGTGCGCCGGGGTGCTCGGCATCACCGGGACGCCGCTGTGGCGCAGCCGGCGGGAGGCGCGGGCGCGGATCGAGGCCGAGGCCGTCCGGGCCGAGCGCGAGCGGGCCGCGCGGGAGAAGGAGCGTGCGGCCGTCGCGCGTGCGCACGAGGACGCGCGGCGCGCGTGGGAGCGGAAGCTGTCGGCGTATGAGGCGCAGCGCGAGTGGTATCCCGTCGCCGTTCCGCCCGGGGTCGACCGCGTGGAC
>NZ_JBFAOF010000521.1:0-5099 GCF_040675125.1 Spirillospora sp. NPDC049652
GGGAGCTGTGCGCGACGCTCGGCCGCGAGGTCCGCGTCCAGCTGCCCGGCGGAGCCGAGACGCACGGCCTCGCCGAGGACGTCGACACCGAGGGCAGGCTGGTCGTGGCGGCTCCCGGCGGGGAGTTCCCGATCAGCGCGGGCGACGTGGTGCATGTGCGCTGAGCGGCGCGATCGGCCACGATACTTCGCGTGACGTTGGAGGGGGAGATGTCGGACGCCGGCCTGCCGGACCCCAAGGTGATCGAGGAGCTGCTGCTCGGCGGCGAGCTGAAGTACACCCGGGTGGACGCCGTGCGGCTGTCGGGGATCACCACCGAGTTCGCCCGGCGGCTCTGGCGCGCGTTCGGCTATCCGTCGATGCCGGAGGAGGCCGTCGCCTACACCGAGGGGGACGTCGCGGCGCTGTGCCGCATCCGCCGCCTGATCGACGACGGCGTCCTGGACGAGAACGGCGTCGTCCGGCTGGTCCGGGCGTTCGGCCAGACCATGACCCGGCTCGCCGAGTGGCAGGTCAACCTGCTGAGCGCGATGCTGGTGTCCGATCCGCACGAGCAGCCGTCCGCCGAGGCCGTGTCGTCCATCGTGGACATCGCCGAGAAGCACATCGACGAGTTCGAGCCGCTGGTCGTGCACGCCTGGCGGCGCCAGCTCGCCGCCGCCGGCACCCGCGCCATGGCCGCCGCCGCGTCCCGCGAGGCCGAGGGCCACGACGGGTCGCACCTGCCCGGCCGCATGGTCATGACCGTCGGGTTCGCCGACATGGTGTCGTTCACCCAGATGAGCCGCGAACTGGACGAGATCGAGCTCGCCCGCGTCGTCGAGTGGTTCGAGGAGACCGCCGCCGACATCATCGCCGGCTGCGGCGGACGCCTGGTGAAGACGCTCGGCGACGAGGTCCTGTTCTGCGGCGACAGCCCGGAGACGGTCGCGGAGATCGCCCTCTCGGTCGCCGCCGCGATCCAGGACGAGACCGAGATCCCCGACGTCCGCGTCGGCGTCGCCCACGGCCCGGTGCTCCCGCTCATGGGCGACGTCTTCGGGACGACGGTCAACCTCGCCGCCCGGCTGACCGCCCTCGCGAGGCCGGGCACGGTCGTCATCGACGAGTCCCTCGCCGAGGCGCTGACCGGCAACGACGACTACACGATCACCGGAATGGTCCGCCGCCCCGTGCAGGGCCTCGGGATCATCCAGCCCTACGTCCTGCGCCGCGCGAAGTCCTGAACGCCGTGGGCCTGGACCTCACCGCCCTCGTCGTGGACTGGACGCGCGTCCTGGACACCGCGCCGGAGTCCCGCTACGAACTCCTGGAGGACGCCGCCTGCGCGCTCCTCCCGGAGGACGCCGCGTTCGACCCGCCGCCCGGCCTCGTCTGGCCGGAACGTCCCGACGTGGGCTGGTACGCGCTCTACGAGTTCCGTGACACCGCCGGTTCGTACAAGCCGCACTTCTGGACCGGCCACTCCTGGGACCACATGCGCGCCGCCGTCGAGCCGTCCGTCCGCGCCGACGGCGACGCCTTCCTGAACCGCCTGCTGGCCGACGACCCCCACGACCACCTCGAACCCGGCGTCTTCCCGGACCGGGACCCCCGCCACGCGACGACCCTGATCGCCTGCGCCCCCGGCACCGTCCACACCCTCGCCGACGCCTGGACGCGCCTCGCCCCCCGCCTGCCCGGGCTCCGGGCCGCCTTCGACGCCCAGGCCCCCGACCCCGGCCGCTGGATCGCGACGTTCGAGGAGTTCGAAGCGCTGACGCGGCAGTGGGGCGAAGCCGTCACGGCGGCCGCCGACCGCGGCTGGGCCCTCACCGCGATCAACTTCTGACCACGCCGCAAAGAGCGTGAACGCGGACGAGTCACGCGACGGAAGTGACCCCTAAAGCCACAGGTCTGTCACTCTTCGGATGCGAATGATGACAAAGCGAAGCGTTCCCCGAAACGGCGGGCGATGCTCGGGGGGTGAACCCCAACGGAGCGGACCCCGGGCGGTCCGTGCCACGGCATGTGGCCTGCGTGATGGACGGGAACGGACGCTGGGCCAGGCAGCGGCGCCTGCCGCGCACCGCCGGGCACCGGGCCGCGGAGGCGGCCGTCATCGACGTCATCGAGTCGGCGCGCGCGGCGGGCGTGCGCTGGCTCAGCCTGTACGCGTTCTCCACCGAGAACTGGCGGCGGCCGAGCGACGAGATCGACTTCCTCATGGGCCTGGTCCGGCGGACGCTGCGCAAGCACGCGCTGTCGATGTGCGCGCGCGGCATCCGGTGCCGCTTCCTCGGCGTCTCGGACCCGCGGATCCCGGCCGGGCTGGCGCGCGACATGGCCGACCTCGCCGAGCTGACCCGCGACAACCGCGGCATGACCCTGACCATCGCGTTCGACCACGGCGGACGGCGCGACATCGTCGAGGCCGCGCGGGCGCTGATCCGCGACGGGGTGCCCGCCGACCAGATCACCGAGGCGAGCTTCGCCGAGCACCTGCCGAACCCCGACACCCCGGACGTCGACCTGGTCATCCGGACGTCGGGGGAGCAGCGCATCTCCAACTTCATGCTCTGGCAGGTCGCCTACGCCGAATGGGTGTTCCCCGAGGTCCTCTGGCCCGACTTCCGGGCGGAGCACTTCTACGAATGCCTGCACGCCTACCGGTTCCGCGAACGCCGGTTCGGCGACGTCCGCCCGACGGCCCCGACCCCGACCCCGACCCCGCCCCCGCAACCCGACCCGCACCCCCTGGTGAAAGGCAGCACATGAGCGTGGAGACCAAGACCGGACAGCCCGACATCTCGATCCTGGGCCCGGACTCGTCGTTGAACGCCTACTGCCGGGACGCCCGGTGGGGGCTGGCCGTCGTCCGGGCGACGGTGCTGGAGGCCGCGCACCCGCAGATCGGCGCGGCGCTGATCGAGAACTCCACCTTCGTGGCGCACCCGTGGCGGCGGATCTTCAACACCCTGCTCAGCGTCCAGCGCATCCTGGACGCCGACCCGGACGTCCGCGACAAGGAGGCGGCGCGCCTCAACCGGATGCACGCGCGCATCGCCGGCGTCGACCCGAAGGGGCGGCCCTACAACGCGATGGACGCCGACGCCCGCGCCTGGGTGGTCGGCTCGCTGTTCGAGTCGACCGTCAACCTCAGCCGGATGAGCGGTGTCTCCATGGACGCCGCCGAGATGGAGCGCCTCTACGAGGAGTTCCGGGCGATCCTGATGCTGCTGGAGGGCAACGCCGACCACCTGCCCGCCACGGTCGAGGAGTTCTGGCCCTACTACGAGGACGTGATCGAGCGCGGCCTGGAGCACACCGAGGCGATGCGGATCATCCTGTTCGAGCTGTTCGGCCGGATGCCCGCGCCGCCGCTGCTGCGCCCCTACCCGGCCCTCTGGTCGGCGGGCCGCGTCATGGCGGGCCCGGTGATCGCCGAGTTCCTGAAGGCGTCGCTGCCCGAACCCGTCCGGCAGCGCGCGGGCCTCGGCGAACTGCCCGGCTCGCACCTGCTCGCCCGCGGCGTCTACATGGGGACCGGCGTCGCGTCCCGTGTCCTGCCGCAGTCCTGGACGCGCACCGACACCCTCATCGGGCTCCTCGACCCCAGCCGGGCCGAGGGGTCCGGCACGCAGGTGCTCTCGACGCTGCGCCGGCAGCAGAGCCGGGCGGCCGCGCTCGTCCGCCTGCTCTCGCCGCTGTCGGGCGGCGGGTCGGCGGAGGGGAGCGCGGCGCGGTCGGCCGACCGGTTCTTCGCCGAGGTCCTCGACCAGACCGGCGACGGCTACGTCTCCTGGCCGGATCTCGCCGCGATGGCCCGCGAGATCGCGTCCCGCCTGGACCTGGACGCCGACGGCGAGGAGCGGCTGTTCGACGCGTTCGCCGGCTGGTGGCGGGAGCTCTCGGCAGCGCTGGACGACGACGCCGACGGCCGCGTGAGCCGTGCGGAGTACGCCGCCGCGGCGGCCTCCCTGGCGAGCCCGGCCCTGGTCCGGGTCGCCGAGGTGCTGTTCGACGCGACCGACGTGGACGACGACGAGTCGATCAGCGCGGCCGAGCACCGGGCGCTCTTCCGCACCGCGTTCTCCCGCGACGTGGGCGCCGCCGGGGAGGACGTCCGGTACACGCGCAGCGAGTTCGTCCGCGAGTTCCTCGCCTTCATGTCCGGCCGGAAGGGCTCCGCCGGGTACGACTCCCTCCTCACCCAGGCGTGACCGGACGGCTCAGCGGACGCCGGAACCGGCGACGGGACCGGGGTCGGAGCCGGTTCCGGCGTCCGAGGGGCCGAGGGAGTCGAGCCAGCGGTCGAGGCGCGCGCCCTGGCCGGTCATGATCTCCGGGTCGCGGAGGGCGTGGGCCAGCAGGGACATGCCCTGGTACGCGCCGACGAAGGTGAGGGCGAGGCCGCCCGCGTCGTCCAGGCCGAGTTCGCGGAACTGCCGCTCGGTCCAGTCGAGCAGCAGCCGGATAACCCGGCCGGCCTCCTCGCCGAGCCCGCCGTCCTCGCGTTTGCCCAGCTCGGTGGCGAGGGTGCCGGTCGGGCAGCCGTAGCGGGCGGCGGTCTCGCGCTGCCCGACCCACGCCCCGACCAGAGCCTTGAGGCGCTCGCGGGGGTCCGGCAGCGCGTCCAGTTCGGCCGTCAGGGCGGACAGGTGCCCGGCGTGCTCCGACAGCGCCGCCTGGACCAGGTCGTCCTTGGTCTTGAAGTAGTAGTAGACGTTCCCGACCGGCACGTCGGCGGCCCTGGCGATGTCGGCGATCGTCGTGCGCTCCGCGCCCTGGTGGTGCACGACCTCGGCGGCGGCGGCCGTGAGGCGCCGCCGCTTGTCGGATCCCCGCGCCTTCGTTGAGTTGGTCACCTGACTGACTATAGACAACCCCCGTCCCGATCGTGCTACGGTTCCGAAGTCAGTCAGCGAACTAACTAACTCAGGAGAACGACATGATCGTGGTGACCGGAGCGACGGGCAACGTCGGTGGCGCGCTGGTGCGGATGCTCGCGGCGGACGGCGCGCGGGTGGCGGCGACCTCCCGCACCATCTCCGCCTCGGACGTCCCGGACGGCGTCCAGCACCACCGCGCGGACCTCACCGACGCGGACTCGCTGCGCC
>NZ_JBFAOF010000522.1:0-5097 GCF_040675125.1 Spirillospora sp. NPDC049652
GGACGCGGCGTGGTGCGCGAACGCGCCCCAGCCGCCGGAGAGGTCCAGCACGCGTGCGCCGGAGAAGAGACCGAGACGCTCGGCGGCCGCCGCGAGCGCGGCGCGCTGGGCCTCATCGAGATCGACGGCCTGGTCCCACATTCCGGTGGAGGTCGCCAGGGAGGGGCCGAGCATCTGGGTGAAGAAACCGGGGGGCGCGTCCAGCGGCCCGGAGACGTCGCGCGCGTCGCCGGAGGGGAACTCCTCGGCGGGCGGGCGCGGCTCGGTGCCGACCGCGCCGAGCATGACCGCCGTCCAAACGATCTCGCGCTTGTCCTCGCCGCTCAGCCGGATCGGCTCGTCCCCGATCCGCATCACCTGGCCGACGGCCGCGAGCGCGTCGAACACGTCCCCCTCGATGTCGAGCTCCCCGGCGACGTACGCGCGCACGAGCCCGATCTCGCCCGGCTTCCACAGCAACCTGCGCAGCGCCCTGCGGTGCCGGACGACGAAGGCCGGAGCGCCGGACGGCCCGACCGAGCTGCCGTCCCACGCCTTCACCTGGATCGGCAGCTCGGCGACGGGCGCGTCCGCCTCGCCGAGCATGATCCGCGCCAGCAGCGGTCCCAGCCGTCCGGCCACGCCCTCGCTCACGCGCGTCCTCCCTCACCCTCGCCGGCCGCCACCGACCATGCAGCCCGCATTGTCCGTCCAGCCTGCATTGTCCATCCGCCCCGAACCGCCTGCGCGGCCCGCACCGAGCATCCGACCGCCGCGGGCCGTCCGACCCGGACCAGCCTTCCGACCCGCACTGACCGTCCGACCTGCTCCGGTTCTCCGCCCCGAACCGCCCGTGCGGCCCGCACCGACCGTCCGGTCAGCACTGGTCGCCCAGCCTGCACTGGCCCTCTGGCCCGTACTGCCCGTCCTCCCTGCGCTGGCCGTCCCGCCTGTGCTGGGCATCCGACGCGCGCTCGCCGCACTCGCCGTACTGGCCGGGGTGGTCGGGTTCGGGGTGTTGGGCGGGGTGGCGGTGTTGATCGGGCCAATCCTGCCGTGGCGGTCGGATCGGCGGGCGCGCGGGGTCTGCGGAGGCCGGGCGGCGGGGTGGGGGATTCGGGGAGGGCTCGGGGCGTCAGCCGGCCTTGGGGCGGTTCTCGGTGGCGAGTTCGAACTCCGCTCGCGGGCTGGACAGTTCGCCCAGCGACACGATCTCGCGGCGGAAGAACAGGGCGAGCGTCCAGTCGAGGGTGACGCGGAACTTCCGGTTGACCGTCGGCATCCGGGACAGGTGGTAGGTCCGGTGCATGAACCAGGCGACCAGGCCGCGGAGCTTCATGCCGTAGACGTTCGCGACGCCCTTATGGAGCCCGAGGCCCGCGACGGAGCCGACGTAGGCGTGCTTGTACGGCTTCAGGGGCTTGCCGCGCAGGTCGGCGGCGAGGTTGTCGCCGAGGGTGCGCGCCTGCCGGACGGCGTGCTGGGCATTCGGGGCGGTGAACTCGCCGAACCCGCTCAGGTCGGGCACGCGCGCGTTGTCCCCGGCGGTGTAGATCTCGGGACGGCCCTCGACGGTGAGCTCGGCGGTGGCCTTCACCCGGCCCTTGTCGTCCAAAGGGAGGTCGGTGTCGCGGAGCATGGGGTGCGGCTTGACTCCGGCCGTCCACACCAGCGTGCCCGCGTCGAACTGCTCGCCGTCGCTGAGCACGATCCGGCCGTCCTCGGCCGACTTCAGCAGCGTCCCGAGTTTGATCTCGATGCCGCGTCCGCGCAGCGCCTCGACCGTCCAGCGCCCCATCTCGGGGCCGACCTCGGGCAGGATGCGGTCGGCGGCCTCGACCATCATCCAGCGCATGTCCTCCCGCCGGACGGGCGGATACCAGCGGCAGGCGTCGCGCGCCATGTCCTCCAGCTCCGCGAGCGCCTCCACTCCGGCGAACCCGCCGCCGACGAACACGAACGTCAGCGCCTTCCGGCGCACCTCCGGATCGTCGTTGGACGCGGCGATGTCCAGCCGCTGCAGCACATGGTTGCGCAGGTAGATGGCCTCCTCGACGGTCTTGAACCCGATCCCGCACTCGGCCAGGCCGGGGATCGGCAGCGTCCGCGAGATCGACCCGAGCGCCACCACCAGCCGGTCGTACGGCACCTCCCGCAGGTCCTGCCGCTCGGTCTCGTCGGCACCGGCCGGGCAGACGGTCACCACGCGGCGTTCGGCCGAGATGCCGACGACCCTGCCGTTCAGGACGCGGCAGCGTTTCAGGACGCGACGCAGCGGCGCGACGACGTGCCGGGGTTCGAGGTTCCCGGCGGCGGCCTCCGGGAGGAACGGCTGGTACGTCATGTACGACTGCGGGTCGATGACGGTGACGGCGACCTCGCCGTTCCGCATCTCCCGGCGCAGCCGGCGTTGCAGCCGCAGCGCCGTGTACATGCCGACGTAACCGCCGCCGACGATCACGATGTGCTTTGCGGAAGGGGGAATCTGCGCGACAGCCATACCGAGGCCGGTACCCGGGCCTGGGTCGTCCT
The DNA here is from genome assembly GCF_040675125.1 of Spirillospora sp. NPDC049652. Taxonomy (NCBI): domain Bacteria; kingdom Bacillati; phylum Actinomycetota; class Actinomycetes; order Streptosporangiales; family Thermomonosporaceae; genus Spirillospora; species Spirillospora sp. NPDC049652. The sequence goes on from NZ_JBFAOF010000522.1 coordinate 2,512, forward strand.
CACCTCATGTGCCGCACATAGGAACAACTCCGCCGTTTCCCGCGTCTCACTTCCCGTATCACGAACACGGCGGGACAGGGCCAGACGGGGGCGTCAAGCGTCCGCTCGACGGAGCCGCTTGACCACGGCCCTGCCCCGCCACCACGAGCAGGGGAAACGCACATGTCACGGATCGTCCAGGCGTCGCTCACCGCGGCCGCCATCGCCGTCATGGCGACCGGATGCACCTTCTCCGTCAACGGGAAGGGCAGCGACGGTCACACCACCGGCTCCGCGTCCAGCCCGTCCGACGGAGGCCCGGATGGCGAGAGCGGCGGCAAGGGCGGCTCCGGCGGCGGGGCGAGCGGCGGGGGCGGAGGCGGAGGCCAGAAGCCGATCGACCGCTGCGCCGCGCCCATGCTGGACGCGTCCCTCAAGGCCTACAGCCCCGCGGCGGGCAACCGCTACGCGCGCCTCACCCTGACGAACGTCTCGGGCCACGCCTGCAAGTTGTACGGGTTCCCGGGCATCGGCCTCGCCAACCCGCAGAATCCGACCATCCCGGCGTCCACCCGCCGCGGCGGCACCCCGCACCCGTTCGTGGTGTATCCGGGCGGGCACGCCTACACACTGCTGCACTGGGGCGTCACCCCGGGCATGGGCGAGCCGGACGCCGGGCCCTGCGAGCCGACCCCGACCGCCCTGCACGTCACGCCGCCGGACGAGCGGTCCTGGGTGCGCGCGTCCTGGACGTTCGGCCCGGTCTGCCTGCACGGCGTCTTCGACGTCCAGCCCCTCTCCCCCAACATCCCGAAGCCGCAGTAGCCCCCGAACCCGCAGTTGATGGGCCGGCGCAGCCGCCGAGGGCCCGCCGACTGCCGCAGCCGGGCACCAAGCGGCGAGCGGCGAGCTCGCGAGCGGGGTGGGCTGAGGTTGGAACGCGTCCCAGGGCCTGTTTCAAATTGGCCTCAGCCACTCGCGCGAACGCGTGACCTGCCCGGTGAAGCGAAGCCGAAGGCGAGCGGAACCGGGCAGGTAGCGGAGCGTTGCCGCGTTCGCCAGGACCGGTTACCTAGCGAGCCCCTGGCGAACGACGCCAAAGACCTGTTTCGAAGGGGCCCGGCCACGCGCGCGAACGCGTGACCTGCCCGGTGAAGCGAAGCCGAAGGCGAGCGAAGCCGGGCAGATCGCGAAGCGATGCCGCGTTCGCCCAGGTCTGGTCACGTAGCGAGCCGCCAGGCGAGCGCAGTGGGCCGGGACTGTGACAACACAGCCGCTAGGCGAGCGCTGTGGGCCGGGACTGCGATCAACACAGCGAGCCGGGACTTTGAAGTACCACTTAGAGGTCGGCGAGGGTTTTGGCGCGGGTGAAGAGGGTGTCGAGCATCGCCTCGGTGACGCGGCCGGTGAAGGTGTTCTGCTGGCTGGGGTGGTAGCAGCCCAGGAGGGTCACGGAGGTGCCGTCGGGGCCCGCGAGCCGGACCTCCGCGCCGTGGCCGAACTTCGGGCGGGGGCGAGGCACCGCGTAACCCGCCTGGTCCAGCACGGGCCATACCGCCTGCCAGGCGAATCCGCCCAGGCAGACCAGGCAGCGCACGGACGGGGCGACGTCGTTGATCTCGCGGGCCAGCCAGGGGCGGCAGGTGTCGCGTTCGGCCGGGGTCGGCTTGTTGTCGGGCGGGGCGCAGCGGACGGTGGCGGCCATCCGGGTGCCGATGAGGCGCAGCCCGTCGTCGGCGCGGACGCTGGTGGGCTGGTTCGCGAGGCCGACCCGGTGCAGGGACGCGAAGAGCCAGTCGCCGGAGCGGTCGCCGGTGAAGATGCGGCCGGTGCGGTTGCCGCCGTGCGCGGCCGGGGCCAGGCCCACGACCATGATCTTCGGTGCGGGGTCGCCCCAGCCGGGGACGGGACGTCCCCAGTACGGTTCGCCCGCGAACATGCGGCGGCGTTCGACGGCGACCTTCTCGCGCCAGGCGACGAGCCGGTCGCAGGCGCGGCAGACGGACTGGCGGGCGACGAGTTCGTCCAGCGAGGGCGCGGACGCGGCGAGTTCGGAGACGTCGGCGGCGTCGTGCGCGACGGGCGTGCCGGGCTCGGCGGGGTCGTCCGGCCAGCCGGTGCCGGGGAGAACGTAAGGCGCGTTGGCGGCGTCGCTCATGTTGCGATCCTCGCACGTCGGACCGGCCGCACGTGGCCGATACCGCGTTCCCGACTCAATAGGACAAAGCACACATCTCGGGCAGGCGCCGTAGGTACGATGCGTCCACGCCGGAGGGGCCGCCCAGTCACGCTCGGAACCCGTGCGCACGACCGTGCGCGGAGTTCGGGACCGGGGCCGTGCGCCTGTTCCGCATGCGCCGTCCAGGGGACGCGTGCGCGGGACGCGTGGCGGCGGTGTGGCGCGGTGCTGGTGGCGGTGGTGTGGGACCGGGCGCGGGGGCCGCGCGGAGCGGAGGGCAAGGGGATGACCCGACCCGGGTGGTATCCCGATCCGTTGGGCGAGAGCAAGCTGCGCTGGTGGGACGGCGAGGCGTGGACGGAGGCGCTCAACCCGCAGCCGGCCCGGCCGTCCCGGGTCGCCGCCGCCCAGCGGCCGGAGGGCGCCGC
>NZ_JBFAOF010000523.1:0-5092 GCF_040675125.1 Spirillospora sp. NPDC049652
CATCCCCTCCCGCGGCCGCTCGCCGCCCGCGGGGGTCCGGGCCCGCGCCGGCCGCGCGGCCAGCGTAATCCCTCGCGCGCGGCGCGTGGAGACCGGACGGAGAAGTAGCCGGCCCGGCCGGACGGTCCGCGGGGTCGGCCGCGACGCGGAGCCGGCCGCGCCCGCAGGGGCGCGGCCGGCTCGCGGACGTCACGGGCGAACGGCCCGGAGGACCACCCGGCCGCCGTGGGGTGTCACCAGCCGCGGTGGGCGAACTTCTGGTCCTCGCCGAGGGAGGCGACGTTGATGCCGACCATGGCGTCGCCGAGGCCGCGGGACACCCGGGCGATCACGTCGGGGTCGTCGTGGAAGGTGGTGGCCTTCACGATGGCCTCGGCGCGCTGGGCCGGGTTGCCGGACTTGAAGATGCCGGAGCCGACGAACACGCCCTCGGCGCCGAGCTGCATCATCATCGCGGCGTCGGCCGGGGTGGCGATGCCGCCCGCGGTGAACAGCACGACGGGCAGCTTGCCGGCCTCGGCGACCTCCTTGACCAGCTCGTACGGGGCCTGGAGCTCCTTGGCGGCGACGTACAGCTCGTCCTCGGGCAGGTTCTGCAGCCGGCGGATCTCGCCGCGGATCTTGCGCATGTGGGTGGTGGCGTTGGAGACGTCGCCGGTGCCGGCCTCGCCCTTGGAGCGGATCATGGCCGCGCCCTCGGTGATGCGGCGCAGCGCCTCGCCGAGGTTGGTGGCGCCGCACACGAACGGCACGGTGTAGGCCCACTTGTCGATGTGGTTGTCGTAGTCGGCCGGGGTGAGCACCTCGGACTCGTCGATGTAGTCGACGCCGAGCGCCTGCAGCACCTGGGCCTCGACGAAGTGGCCGATGCGGGCCTTGGCCATGACCGGGATCGAGACCGCGCTGATGATCCCGTCGATCATGTCCGGGTCGCTCATCCGGGAGATGCCGCCCTCGGCGCGGATGTCGGCCGGGACGCGCTCGAGCGCCATCACGGCGACCGCGCCGGCGTCTTCGGCGATCTTGGCCTGGTCGGGCGTGACGACGTCCATGATCACGCCGCCCTTGAGCATTTCCGCCATGCCGCGCTTGACCCGGGCGGTGCCCGTGGCGGGGGCGGTGTTCTCAGGGGCGTTGCTGGGAGTGGACACGGGCATTCCTCACATGGACGGACGACAAGTCTGATCACATGATATTGCCTGCTAGGGACGCGTCTCGACCCGGCAGAGTGTCAGCGCCGCGCGGGCCCCCCTTACGGCATGTACGACACCCATCCCGAGAACGCGCCTTACGGGCTGTGAGCCCCGCTACGGCATGTACGGCTTTCCGTCGTTCACCAGGACGATCCAGACCTGTCCCGGGGCGAAGTTCAGCGGCTTGCCGTCGGCGGTCGTGAAGGTGGTGCCCTTGGCCTCGCTCGGCCGCGACCACTTGGCGTCGTACGCCTTTCCGTCGCGGTAGACGGTGGCGGTGCCGGTCCCGGTGGTGTGGATCAGCGGGGTGTAGGCGCCCAGGAAGTCGTGGAACTGGGAGCGGGTGGTCTTGGCGCGCTGGACGACGACGGTCTGGCCGCCGACGCGTCCGCCGTTGGCGTCCATGTCGGGACGGCCGTGGAAGGACGCCAGCCACCGCTTCTCCTTGGCCGACCAGGCGAACTCCATGTCGGCGGCGGGCCATCTGGCGGTGAAGGAGGAGGTGGGCTTGCCGCCGTCCGGGGCGGGGCCGAAGCGGAATCCGACGTCCTGCGGGCCCTGGGCCTTCGGGGCCTGCTTGAGCAGGTCCCTGGGGTCGGCGTACAGGTTGTAGGGGATCCGGCGGGAGTTGTCCCGGACGTAGGCCCGGCCGCCGTTGTCCTGCGAGATGTCGTACACCGGCGCCTTGCGGATGTACTTCTTCATCTTGCTCTGGACGCCGGAGAACGCGAATGCCGGACGGCCGAACTGCGGCAGCAGGTGCAGGTCGGAGATGCGGGCGCTGCGGACCGGCCCGACCCGTTTGGGCAGGCGCGAGGAGAACACGCCCATCAGCCGGGTCTCGCCACCCTCGACCTGCTCGACGTAGACGACGTCGGCGGCCGACACCCCGCTCTGCGGCATCGCCGGGGAGGTGTTCTCGATCTTCACGGCGAGGACCGGGTTGTCCAGGCCGGTCCTGCCGCCGTTCAGCGGGTGGTAGCCGAGGGCGGTCGGGGTGGCCTTGGCGCCGCCCTTCCCGGGCCGCGCGGGCGAGGCCTTCTTGTCGCCGCCTCCGCCGCAGGCGGCGAGGGTCCCGCAGACCAGCGCTCCGCCGAGGCCGGCGGCCGTCCACGTTCGCAGGGTCCGGTTTTGGACGAAACCCACGCGTTCTCCTCTTTTCGACGACGCGATCGGCCCCGAGGGTAGCCGACGGTCTCCGGAGACGCGCCTTCCCCGCTCCTCCCCCGCCTCCGTCCCGCTCGGCGCGCGGAACCGGGGGTGTCCCGCCCTGGGCGGGAGGTCGCCGCTAAGGGCCGGGCGGGGCGTCGTCGATCTCGAAGAAGCCCGGCCAGGCGGCCCGTCCGGCCAGCGGCAGCACCCTGATCAGCAGTTTCCTGCGGGCGGTGCGGGCGGACGCGACGGCGTCGTTGTAGAAGCTGCGGGCGTAGACGACCTTGGCCGACGCGGCCGCCAGCTCGTCCAGGACGGCCGGGCCGTCCGGCCTGGCGGACACGGTCGCGGCGAAGTCCGGCTGGTCCACGACGGCGCGCAGGGCCCGCGACAGGTCGCTCTCGGCGAACTCGCGGGACTCGGCGTCAGCGGTGCGGGCCTCGTGCGCCGCGGTCGCCAGCACCAGGCTGGTGGCCGGGTCGAGCAGCCGGGACGCGGCCAGCTCCAGCGCCACGGCCGACCGCCGGACGAGCGCGGCGTCCAGGGCGGCGCGGGCGGTCTCGACGCGGACGTGCAGGCGGTCCAGCCGGGTGGCGCGCCAGGAGACGTAGGCGCCGACGAGGAACACCACGGCGATGACGAAGAGGGCGTCGTAGATCCAGTCGGGCAGCATCGCGCGTCCTTGTCAGTCGTCCTAGGTGCCGCGGCCGGACTCGACCACGGTCCGGCCGGGCAGGGCGACGGTCTCGTAGACCCGCAGCACGTCGCGGGCGACCGCCGACCAGTCGTACCGGCGGACCGCCGCGCGCGCCTCGACCGACAGCTGCTTGCGGCGGGCCGGGTCGTCCAGCAGCCCGGCGGCGGCCGCGGCCAGCGCCTAGGCGTCGCCGACCGGGAACAGCGCCCCGGCGCGGCCGCCGAGCAGCACCCGGTCGAACGCCTCGATGTCGCTGGCGAGGATCGGCGCGCCCGCCGACATGGCCTCGGCGAGGACGATCCCGAAGCTCTCGCCGCCGAGGTTGGGCGCGACGAACACGTCCACCGAGTGGTAGGCGCGGATCTTGTCCTCCTCGCTGACCATGCCGAGCACCACGACCCGGTCGCGCAGCGCGGGCGAGACCCGCGCGACGACGTCGGCCGCGTCCCCGGGGCCGGCGAGCAGCAGCCGCAGGCCGGGTCGGCGGGGGCCGAGGATCTCGAAGGCGCGCAGCAGCACCTGCAGGCCCTTGCGCGGCTCGTCCATGCGGCCGAGGAAGCCGAGCACGCCGCCGTCCGCGGCGCCGGCGCGGGGCGCGCCGGTGGCGTCGCGGCCGGGCCAGCCGGGCAGCGGGTCGGCCATCGCGTACCGCTCGGTCGCGACGCCGTTGGGGATGAGCACCGCGTCGCCGCCGAGGTGCTCGACCAGCGTCTTGCGGGCGGCCTCGGAGACCGCGATCCGGCCGGTGATCTTCTCCAGCGCCGACTGCAGGATCGGCGCGGTCACCGACACCACGCGCGACTTGGTGTAGGAGGCGTGGAAGGTGCCGACGATGGGCCCGTCGGCCGCCCAGCAGGCCAGCAGGCCGAGGGACGGCGCGGCCGGTTCGTGCACGTGCAGCACGTCGAAGGCGCCGTCGTGGATCCAGCGGCGCACCCGGGCCGCCGACAGGAACCCGAACGCCAGCCGCGCGACCGAGCCGTTGTAGGGCACCGGGACGGCGCGTCCGGCGGACACGGCGTAGGCCGGCAGCTCGGCGTCGTCGTCGGCCGGGGTGATCACCGACACGTGGTGGCCGTACCCGGTCAGCGCTTCGGCGAGGTCGCGGATGTGCTGCTGCACCCCGCCGGGGACGTTCCAGGTGTACGGGCAGACGATGCCGACCCTCACCGCGCGCCCTCCGCCGGCTCCGCCGGATCCGCCGCCGCCCGGCCGCTGGGGCGGTGCAGGTCGGCGACCCACACCTTCTGGAGCATGTGCCAGTCCTCGGGGTGTTCGGCGATGCCCTCCTGGAAGGCGCGCGCGAGCTCCTGGGTCATGGCCTGGACCTTCTCCCGTCCGCCGCCCGTGCCGGGGACGGGGATCTCCTCGTGCACGCGGGCCCCCCAGTCCTCGCCCTCGTACCAGAGTGTCACCGGATGGAGCGCGGCGCCCGTCCGGATCGCGAGGGCGGCGGCGACGGCGGGCATGCGGGCGGTCTCGCCGAAGAACTCCACGTCGATGCCGGAGTCGGTGAGGTCGCGGTCGACGACGAGGCAGACCGGGCGTCCGGCGCGCAGGCGCTGGGCGAGGCGTCCGTAGGCGGACGCGCCCCGGTGCGGCAGCACTTCCATTCCCAGACTCTCGCGAAATTCGACAAACCGGTCAAAAAGGGACTCGGGTTCGAGGCGCTCGGCGACCGTGGTGAAGGGGTGCCCCATGTGCACCAGCCAGGCGCCCGCCTGCTCGTAGTTGCCCATGTGGGGCAGGGCCAGGACGACGCCGCGGCCCGAGTCGAGGGTCGCGAGCATCTTCTCGTGGCCGGTGACGCGCATGTGCCCGAGGATGCGCTCGCGGGAGTACTCGGGCAGCCGGAAGACCTCCAGCCAGTACCGGAAGTAGGACCGCATGACCCGCTTGGAGGTCAGCCGGACGCAGGCGTCCGGCTCGTCCCGGCCGAGCACGCGGCACAGGTTGCGCTCCAGCTGCCGCACCGACGGATTCCCTCACAGGCGGCTACCTCCCAAGGACGACCTGCTCGGAGGACGATGAAAGCAGTCCGGGCGCCGGG
>NZ_JBFAOF010000524.1:0-5075 GCF_040675125.1 Spirillospora sp. NPDC049652
CGCGCGACGACCCGGCCGTCCCCGCCGACCAGGTCGACGGGGTCGCCGGCCGCGAACTCGCCCTGCACGCCGGTGACCCCGGCGGGCAGCAGCGACTTGCGGCGCTGCACGATCGCCTCGACCGCGCCCGGGTCGAGCACGACCCGACCCTGCCCGGTCGTGGCGTGCGCGAGCCACAGGTTCCGGGACGACATGCGCGGCGCGTCGCCGGGATGGAAGTAGGTTCCGACCGGCTCGCCGGCGAGGGCGGCGGACGCGCGCGCGGCGTCGGTCAGCACGACCGGGACGCCCGCGATCCGCGCCGCCTCGACCTTGGTGACCATGCCGCCCGTCCCGACGCGCCCGGAGCCGCCGAGCTCGATCCCGGCCAGGTCGGCGGGCGTGCGCACCTCGTCGATCCGCCGGACGCCGGGCCGGGACGGGTCGCCGGTGTACAGCGCGTCCACGTCGGAGAGCAGGACGAGCGCGTCCGCCCTGGTCAGGTGGGCGACGAGCGCGGCGAGCCGGTCATTGTCGCCGAACCGGATCTCGTCGGTGGCGACCGTGTCGTTCTCGTTCACGATCGGCACGACGCCGAGCGCCAGCAACTGCCCGACGGCGCGCTGCGCGTTGCGGTGGTGCGAGCGGCGCATCATGTCGTCCGGCGTCAGCAGCACCTGCCCGACCGTCAGCCCGTACCGGGCGAACGACGCGGTGTACCCCGCGACCAGCAGGCCCTGCCCGACCGACGCGGCGGCCTGCTGGGTGGCCAGGTCGCGCGGCCGCCGGGCCAGCCCGAGCGGGCCGAGCCCGGCGGCGATCGCGCCGGACGACACGAACACGATCTCGGTCCCGGCGGCGCGGCGCGCGGCCAGCACGTCCACCAGCGCGTCGATCCGGTCGGCGTCGATCGTGCCCTGCGGCGTCGTCAGCGAGGACGACCCCGCCTTCACCACGATCCGCCGGGCGTTGCCGATCGCCTTTCGGATGGTCACCAGTCCTCCTGGGGGGTGGCCCGCGAGGGGCCGGGGGATCAGTCCTCGTCGGTGTAACCGGCCCGGCGGGCGGCGCGCTTCTCCTCCAGCTCGGCGCGGCGCTCGACGTTGGTGCGCCGGTGCCCGGCGGCCGCGTCGAGCCGCCGGTCGGTGCCGCGCGGGGACGCGGCGGCCGCGGCGGCGGCGGTCTCGGGCTCCCAGTCGAACACGATCGCGTCGTCCATCGTGCCGATGAGGACCGTGGCGCCGGCGGACGCGCCGGCCTTGGCCAGCTCCTCCTCCACGCCGAGGCGGGCGAGCCGGTCGGCGAGGTAGCCGACGGCCTCCTCGTTGCTGAAGTCGGTCTGCCGGAGCCACCGGACGGGCTTCTCGCCGGTGATCAGGTAGGTGTTGTCGCCGACGTTGCGGACCTCGTACTCGACGTCCCCGCCGACCGGGACCGGGCGGATGACCAGGCGGGTCGGCTCGGCGGGCGGCAGGCTGGCGCGGTACTCCTGGACCATGCCGGCCATCGCGAACGACAGCTCGCGCAGGCCCTCGTGCGTCGCCGCCGAGACCTCGTAGACCTTCAGGCCGCGCTTCTCGAACTCGGGCCGGACCATGTCGGCGAGCTCGCGGCCGTCCGGGACGTCCACCTTGTTCAGCACGACGACGCGCGGGCGGTCCGACAGCGGCCGGTCGCCGAGCACCCGGTCGTAGGCCTGCAGCTCGGTCTCGATGACCTCGAAGTCGGAGACCGGGTCGCGGCCGGGCTCCAGCGTCGCGCAGTCGAGCACGTGCGCGAGGGTGGAGGACCGCTCGATGTGCCGGAGGAACTCCAGGCCGAGGCCCTTGCCCTCGCTGGCGCCCTCGATCAGGCCCGGGACGTCGGCGACGGTGAAGGTGGTGTCGCCCGCGCTGACCACGCCGAGGTTCGGGACCAGGGTGGTGAACGGGTAGTCGGCGATCTTCGGCTTGGCCGCGGACAGCGCCGCGATCAGCGACGACTTGCCCGCGCTCGGGAAGCCGACGAGCGCGACGTCCGCGACGCTCTTCAGCTCCAGCACGACCTCGCGCTCCTCGCCGGGCTCGCCGAGCAGCGCGAACCCGGGGGCCTTGCGCTTGGCGGTCGCGAGCGCGGCGTTGCCGAGGCCGCCGCGGCCGCCCTGCGCGACGACGAACCGGGTGCCCTCGCCGACCAGGTCGGCCAGCACCTCGCCGTCGCGGGACTTCACGACCGTGCCGTCCGGCACCGGCAGGATGACGGACTCGCCGTTCGCGCCGGTGCGGTGCCCGCCCTGGCCGGGACGCCCGTTGGGCGACTTGCGGTGCGGGCGGCGGTGGTAGTCGAGCAGGCTGGCGGTGTTGGTGTCCACCTCCAGGATCACGTCACCGCCGTTGCCGCCGTTGGCCCCGTCGGGGCCGCCCAGCGGCTTGAACTTCTCCCGGTGGACCGAGGCACAGCCGTGGCCGCCGTTTCCGGCGACCACCTGCAGCACGACCCGGTCCACGAACTGCGCGCCGGCTCCGGTGTTGGCGGCCACGAATCCTCCTGGTTCGGAAAAACAAGCAAGGGGCGGACCGAGATGGTCCGCCCCTTCTCCAACGTCGCTGCGTGGCGGACTTACTCCGCCGGCGGGACGATGCTCACGGCATTGCGGCCACGGTAGCGCCGGAACGTCACGTGGCCCGCGACCAGCGCGAACAGCGTGTCGTCGCCGCCGCGGCCGACGCCCGGGCCGGGGTGGAAGTGGGTGCCGCGCTGACGGACGATGATCTCGCCGGCGTTGACCAGCTGGCCGCCGAAGCGCTTGACACCCAGACGCTGTGCGTTGGAGTCGCGGCCGTTACGGCTGGACGACGCGCCCTTCTTGTGTGCCATTCGGGGCCTCCCTCTACTTCCCGGCCTTGATACCGGTGATCTTGACCTCGGTGTACGGCTGACGGTGACCCATCCGCCGCTTGTACCCGGTCTTGTTCCGGTAGTGCATGATGTGGATCTTCGGGCCCTTGACCGCGCCGAGGATCTCGGCGGTGACCTCGTAGGAGGCCAGGTCGGCCTGCTTGCTGACGACATCGGCGCCGTCGACGACCAGCAGCGCCGGGAACGTCACGGTCGAGCCGACCTCGGCGTCGAGCTTGTCGACGGTCAGGACGTCGCCCTCGGCGACCTTCTCCTGCCGCCCGCCTGCGCGGACAATCGCGTACACGCGGAAACCCTTCGTTCAACGCGCGCTTCCGGAGCGAACCGGTCCCGCGCGTGGTCTTCACCAGCCCCCGGTCGGGGGCCTATCCCCGGCCGGGGCCGAGGACGGCACACCGCATGGCCTCGGGACCATGGGCGCTCTCTGCTCCTCCTCGCCCGGAACGGGCTGGGAGTCTGCACCGCAACCGCGTGACCGCGGCGTCGCCGGTGCAAGTCGAAGTGGCGCGTTGACACGCACCATCTAGCAAGGCTACCGGACGCCCTGGAGTAAGGCGAACCGTCCGATCCACCCCGGCCGCCCTGGCACGCCGCGCGGCCTGGGCCGTCCGGTCGGGCCGGCCGAGCCGTTGAAGATCGTCCGCCCGGGAGTCGCTACCGGACCGACAGGACGATTTTACCCGCCGTGCGGTTGGTCTCCCCCAGCGCGTGCGCCTCCGCGACCCTCTCCAGCGGTAGGACGTCCTGGACCTGGACGCGAAGGCCGCCGTCCTCGATCAGGGCCGCGATCTCCCGCAGCGCGTGGTGATCAGGCTCCACCAGGACGAAACCGGCCCGCACGCCCCGCGCCTCGGCCTCGGCGGCGGGCCACGACTCCGACGGCGGCAAAATCGAGACCAGCCTACCGCTCCCCGGCTTCAGCGTCCGGAGGGACCGGGCGGGATAGTCGCCGCCGATCGACTCCAGGACGACGTCCACGTCTTGGACGGCCTCGGCGAAGTCGGTCTCGCGGTAGTCGACCAGCTCGTCCGCGCCGAGGTCGCGGAGGAGGCCGTGCTTGGCGGCACTGGCCGTGCCGATCACGTGCGCGCCGCGGGCCTTGGCGATCTGCACCGCCAGGTGCCCGACACCCCCGGCCGCCGCGTGGACGAGGACCCGCTCCCCCGGGCGGACGTCCGCGGTGTCCACGAGGGCCTGCCACGCCGTGAGCGCCGCCAGCGGGACCGCGGCGGCGTGGGCGTGGTCGAGCTTCGCGGGCTTGGGCGCGAAGTGGCGGGCCGGCGCGGTGACGTATTCGGCATACGCCCCGGCGGGGTGCGGGAACCTCGGCATGCCGAACACCTCGTCCCCCGGCTGGAAGATCGAGACGCCGTAGCCGACCGCCGCCACGACGCCGGACACGTCGAACCCGAGGGTGAACGGCGGGCGCGTCCCGTCCGCGAACCGGCCCCGCTCCCGGGTCTTCCAGTCGACCGGGTTGATCCCGGCGGCGTGCACCCGGACGAGGACCTCCCCCGCGCCCGACTCCGGCCGTGCGGCCTCCACGATCTTCAGCACCTCCGGGCCGCCCGGCTCGTCCTGGCTGACCGCGCGCATCGTCTTCACTGCTTCCTCTGCCATGTTCGCTTCCTGACCTGCGGAGAATCGGACCTGGTCCAGGTTCGCGCGCGGCCGGGGAGGGGCGGGAGTGGCCGGATGGCCGGGATACGAAACAATCGGGCCATGCATCGTGTGGCGGTCCTGGCCCTGGACGGCGTCGTCCCCTTCGAACTCGGCATCCCGGCGCGGATCTTCGGCCTCGCGCACTCCGCGTCCGGCGAGCCGCTGTACTCGGTCGCCACCTGCAGCCTGGACGGGCGGCCGGTGCGGGCGGACGCCGACTTCACGATCAGCGTGGAGCACGACGCGTCCCTGCTGGCCTCGGCGGACACGGTCGTGATCCCGCCCTCGCACGCGCTCGGCGCGCTCCGCGAGGGCGAGCCGCTGCCGGACGCCCTGCGCGCCGCCCTCCTCACGCTGCGGCCGGAGACCCGGCTGGTGGCCATCTGCACCGGCGCGTTCGTGCTGGCCGCCGCCGGGCTGCTGGACCGCCGCCCGGCCACCACGCACTGGCGCGAGGCCGACCTGCTGCAGCGGCTGTTCACCGCCGTCCGGGTCGATCCCGACGTGCTGTTCGTGGACGACGGCGACGTGCTGAC
>NZ_JBFAOF010000525.1:0-5069 GCF_040675125.1 Spirillospora sp. NPDC049652
CCGCGTGCGACCGGGAGCTGCGCCGGACGGCCGGGGTGCGCCCGTGACCGCCGTGACCGAGCCGGGCCTCGGCGAGGCCGCCGCCCGGTTCGAGGACCTGCTGGACGTCACGCCCCCGCCGGCCGACCGCACCTCCGCGCAGCGCGCCGCGCTGGCCGCCGAGGCCGAGGCCGTCCGGCGGATGCGGATGCGGTTCATGGCCGAGCACGCCGAGGAGGTCTACGACCGGCTCACCGACGGCCGCACCCGGGACCTGCGCATCGACGAGCTGGTCGCGGCGGCGGCGGAAGCGTACCCGGGCCTCGTCCCGACCGCCGGACAGCTGGCCGCCGAACGGACCCGCGCCCAGGCCGACAAGGAGGGCCGGGAGATCGACCAGGGCATCTTCCTGCGCGCCGTCCTGCTCTCCCCGGTGGCGGGTCCGCACCTGATGGACGCGATGCTGAGGCCGACCCGGCGGGCGCTGGACCTGCTGCCGGAGTTCGTCCGCACCGGGACGCTGCGGACCGAGGCGGTCGAGCTGGAGCGCCGCGACGGCGTGGCGCACCTGACGCTGTGCCGGGACGACCGGCTGAACGCCGAGGACGAGACCCAGGTCGACGACATGGAGACCGCCGTCGACCTGGCGCTGCTCGACCCGCGGGTGCACGTCGGGCTCGTCCGGGGCGGCCCGATGAGCCACCCCCGCCACATGGGGCGGCGCGTCTTCAGCGCCGGCATCAACCTCAAGGCCCTGCACGCGGGCGACATCTCGCTGGTCGGCTTCCTGCTCCGCCGCGAGCTCGGCTACATCAGCAAGCTCGTCCGCGGCGTGCGGACGCCGGACGGCGAGCCCTGGCACTGGCCGACCCTGGACAAGCCGTGGGTCGCGGCGGTGGACGGGTTCGCCATCGGCGGCGGGATGCAGCTGCTGTTCGCGTTCGACCACGTGATCGCGGCCGCGGACGCCTACTTCAGCCTGCCCGCCGCGCAGGAGGGCATCGTCCCCGGCGCGGGGAACCTGCGGCTCGGGCGGTTCACCGGCCCCCGGGTGGCGCGGCAGGTCATCCTCGGCGGCCGCCGCATCTGGGCCACCGAGCCGGACGCGGCGGGACTGGCGGACGAGGTCGTCCCGCCCGGCCCGGAGATGGACGCGGCGGTCGAGCGCGCGGTGACGCGGCTCCAGGGGCAGGCCGTGGCCGTCAACCGCAGGATGCTCAACCTCGCGGGCGAGCCGGCCGACGAGTTCCGCCGCTACATGGCCGAGTTCGCCCTCCAGCAGGCGCTGCGCATCTACGGGCAGGACGTGCTGGCGAAGGTCGGCCGGTTCTCGGCGGGGGCCCGCCGGACATGACCGGCCGCCGCGTCCGATACGAGAAGAAGGACCACGTCGCGCACGTCACCCTGGACCGCCCGGACGTGCTCAACGCCATGGACCTGCGCATGCACGAGGAGCTCGCGGAGGTCTGGGACGACGTGGAGGCCGACGACGCGGTGCGCGTCGCGGTGCTGTCCGGTGCGGGCGACCGGGCCTTCTCGGTCGGGCAGGACCTGAAGGAGCGCGCCCGGCTCGGCGAGCGGGGCGCGCCCCCGACCACGTTCGGCAGCCGGGGCCTGCCCGGCTGGCCCCGGCTGACCGAGCGCTTCACCCTGTCCAAGCCGGTGCTGGCGAAGGTCCGGGGGTACGCGCTGGGCGGCGGGTTCGAGCTCGCCCTCGCCTGCGACCTGATCGTCGCCTCGTCGGACGCGGTGTTCGGCCTGCCGGAGGCCAGGCTCGGCCTGGTCCCCGGCGCGGGCGGCGCGTTCCGGCTGCCGCGCCAGATCCCGGTCAAGGCCGCGATGGGCCACCTGCTCACCGGGCGGCGCATGACGGCGGCGCGGGCGCTGGAGTACGGGCTGGTCAACGAGGTCGTCCCGGCCGAGCGGCTGGACGAGTGCGCGGCCGGCTGGCTGGCCGACCTGCTGGCGTGCGCGCCGCTGTCGCTGCGCGCGATCAAGGAGGCGGCGCTGCGCTCGCTGGACCTGCCGCTGCCGGACGCCTTCACCGCCGACTACGTCTGGGAGCGGCGCCGCAGGGACAGCGCCGACGCCGCCGAGGGGCCCCGCGCGTTCGCCGAGAAACGCCCGCCGCGGTGGCAGGGGAATTGATCCTCCCGGCGTCCAACTGTGCGCCTTGATGCATTTTCCGGAGCGTGGCTAGCGTGTCCGGTGAACCGATTAGAGGAGTGGGGCATGGCCAATCCTTTCGACGACGAGAACGGCACTTTCCTGGCGCTCATCAACGACGAGGGCCAGTATTCGCTCTGGCCCTCGTTCGCCGAGGTCCCGCAGGGCTGGACGATCGCGCACGGCGAGGACTCGCGCACCGCCTGCCTGGAGTTCATCGAGGAGAAGTGGACCGACATGCGGCCGCTGAGCCTCGTCGAGGAAATGCGCCAGTTCGAAAAGGCCGAGTGAATGTCGCCGTCCGGTCACGGGCCGCTTCGCGGGCAGAGCCGCGGACCTAGGAGAAAGGGGGTTGCGTCGAGATGATCGGCGGTCCGGGGCCGGTGATGATGGGCGGCCCGATGGAGGAGGGGCTCACCCGGCAGCGGGTGCGCCCCGGCACGGCGCGGCGCATCCTGCCCTACGCGCGCCCCTACAGGTGGCGGGTGGCCGCGCTGCTGCTGCTGACCGCGCTCGGCGCGGGCGTGGTGGTCGCCATCCCGATGTCCTTCAAGATCATCATCGACCAGGGGATCATCCCCGAGAAGACCTCGGTGGTGGTCTGGGTGGCGCTGGGCGTCGCCGGGCTCGCGGTCCTGGACGCGCTGATGCGCTGGGCCGACAGCGTGCTGTCGGCCCGCATCGGCGAGGGCCTGATCTGCGACGTGCGGGTCGAGGTGTTCGAGCACGTCCAGCGCCAGCCGCTGGCGTTCTTCGCCCGCACCCAGACCGGCTCGCTGGTCAGCCGGCTGAACAACGACGTGATCGCGGCGCAGCGGGCGATCACCGCGCTGCTGTCGAACGTGCTGTCCAGCGTGCTCACCCTCGCCCTGGTCCTCGGCACGATGTTCTACCTGTCCTGGCAGATCAGCCTGATCGCGCTGGTGGTGCTGCCGTTCTTCACCCTGCCCGGACGGCTGGTCGGCCGCAGGCTGCAGCGGCTCGTCCGCGAGTCGATGCAGCTCGACGCCGAGATGGGCGCGCTGATGCAGGAGCGCTTCAACGTCACCGGCGCGCTGCTGGCCAAGCTGTACGGGCGGCCCCGCGACGAGGCGGCGCTGTTCGGCCGGCGCGCCCGCCGCGTCCGCGACATCGGCGTGACCACCGCGGTCTACTCCGAGCTGCTGCTCATCACGGTCACGCTGATCGCCTCGCTGTCCACCGCCGTCGTGTACGGCCTCGGCGGCGCGCTGGTCATCGACCGGGACTTCCGGCTCGGCACCCTGGTCGCGCTCGCCACCCTGCTCGGACGGCTGTTCGGCCCCATCAACCAGCTCTCGAACATGCAGGCCAGCGTGATGACCGCGCTGGTCAGCTTCGACCGGGTCTTCGAGGTCCTGGACCTGAAGCCGCTCATCACCGAGTCCCCGAACGCCCGGCCGCTGGCCGCGGGCCCCGCGCCGGACGTCGAGTTCGACGGGGTCTCGTTCCGGTACCCGGCGGCGAGCGAGGTGTCCGTCGCGTCGCTGGAGCTGTTCGGCCGCTCCTCACCGCCCGGAGCCAACGGGGCTAACGGCGCCAACGGAGCCAACGGAGCCCGGGGCGCCAACGGCGCGAACGGTGTGAACGGCGCGGAGGCAGAGCTGACACTGCGGGAGGTCTCCTTCCGCGCGCCCGCCGGGAAGCTGACCGCGCTGGTCGGACCGTCCGGCGCGGGCAAGACGACGATCACGCACCTGGTGCCGAGGCTGTACGACGCCACGGCCGGGACGGTGCGGATCGGCGGGCAGGACGTGCGGGACACGACCATGGAATCGCTGCGCGAGACGATCGGCGTGGTCACCCAGGACGCCCACCTGTTCCACGACACGATGCGCGCCAACCTGCTGTTCGCGCGCCCGGACGCCACCGAGGAAGAGATCATCGAGGCGTGTGAGGCGGCGCGTATCTGGACCCTGGTCTCGTCCCTGCCGGACGGCCTGGACACCGTGGTCGGCGACCGCGGGTACCGCCTGTCCGGCGGGGAGAAGCAGCGGATCGCCATCGCGCGGCTGCTGCTGAAACAGCCGCGGATCGTGATCCTGGACGAGGCCACCGCGCACTTGGACTCCGAGTCCGAGGCGGCCGTGCAGCGTGCGCTGCGCACCGCGCTGGAGGGCCGCACCTCGCTGGTCATCGCGCACCGGCTGTCCACCATCCGGGAGGCCGACCAGATCCTCGTGGTGGACGGCGGCCGGATCCGCGAGTGCGGCACGCACGAGGAGCTGCTGGAGCGGGACGGCCTGTACGCCGAGCTGTGCCGCACCCAGTTCGCCGCCGCCCGCCCGATGCTCCGCGAGGAGCCCGCGCCCGTCGGCGGCCCGTTCCCCGGCCCCATGCACGGCGGCCCGATGCCGGGCGGCCCTATGCCAGGTGGGCCGATGCCGGGTGGGCCGATGCCGGGTGGGCCGATGCCGGGTGGGCCCGGCCCGGCGCCCATGCCCATCGGCGGACCCGGCCACGAACCGCCGGACGGAGCGCCCCCCGGCCGGTGACGTCCGGATCGCCGACCGGTCCGCGCGCCCCGCCCGCACGGGGCGCGCGGGCCGGACCATCCCCGCCCGTGTTCTTGGGAGAGGACCCAGATGAGTGCCTTGTCTTCGCTGGCCGAGCTGTTCCGGGCGCAGGTGGCGCGGACACCGGACGCGGTGGCGGTGGTGTCCGGCGACGTCCGGTGGACCTACGCCGAGCTCGACGCGCGCGCCGACCGGATCGCGCGCACCCTCCGCGCGCGGGGCGTCGGCCGGGAGGGCCTGGTCGGCGTCATGCTGGACCGGTCCGCCGACCTGGTCGCGGCGCTGGTCGGCGTGGTCAAGGCGGGCGGGGCGTATCTGCCGATCGACCCGTCCTATCCGGCGGAGCGCGTCGAGTTCATGCTCGCCGACGCGCGTCCGGCCGTCGTCGTG
>NZ_JBFAOF010000526.1:0-5050 GCF_040675125.1 Spirillospora sp. NPDC049652
AGCACGACACCGGTCGGGTACTGGTGCGCCGGGGTGACCAGCACGGCCGACGCGCCGGACCGGGCCAGCGCGGCGACGTCCAGGCCGCCGGCGTCCACCGGCACCCGGACGATCCGCGCGCCGGTCGCCGCCAGCATGGGGAGCTGGCGGTCGCTGGTCGGGTCCTCCACGGCGAGCGTCGTCCGCCCGGTGGCGACCAGCGCCCGCACGGCCGACGACAGCCCGAGCGCCACCCCGTTCATGATCACGACCTGCCCGGCGTCCGCGTGCGCCGCCCGGACCCGTCCGAGGTACGCCGCCAGCTCCGCCCGCAGCTCCGGGACGCCGCGCGCGTCCGGATACGTCAGCGCCTGGTGCGGGACGGCCTGCAGCGCCGCCCGGTAGGCCGCCAGCCAGCGCGAACGCGGGAACGCCGACAGGTCGGGCCGTCCGGGCGTCAGGTCGAACCGCACCGGAGGCGGGGGCGAGAGGGAGGGCGGCCGGTCGTCGCCGTCCTCCGGCCGCGGGGCCACGCCGTTCAGGAGGCAGGCGCTCGTCCGTCCGGTGTGCGCGACGGGTTCCGGGCGCGCGGCGGCGGCCGTCCTCCGGTCCTCCGGTTCGGCGGCCCGGGCCGGTCCGGCGGGCCGGGACGGCGGGGCGGGCGGCGGGACCGGCCGGGAGACTGGCAGCGCGTTGGGGGCGACCCGCGTGCCGTCGCCGCGGCGCGCCACGAGGAAGCCCTCCGCGATCAGCTGCTCGTACGCGGTGACGACCACACCGCGGGAGACGCCCAGGTCCCGGGCGAGGTCGCGGCTGGACGGCAGGCGCGTGCCCGCCGCGAGCCGCCCCGCCCGGATCGCGTTCCGGCATTCCGCCGCGAGCTGCGCCGCCAGGTGTCCGGCCGAGCGGTCGAGGCCGAGGTGCAGGTCCGTCACGGTTGGTCCCCTGAATGGCTACGGGATTGGTCCTGTTTCGAGGACCAATGCGCTCCTAGCGTTCCATGTCATGACCACACCGGCCAACACCGGCGACGTCGCGCGAGCCGCGGTCGCCATGTCCCTCGTCGGGTCGCTCACCGCGGTGTCCGCGACGATCGCGCACTACCCCGTCTTCGGCGGCCAGGCCGTCCGGTACGCGGGCGCGGCCGTGATCCTGTTCGCCGTCGCCCGCCTGCGGGACCGCCGCCGGGCCGCCCGGCTGGGGTCCACCGACACGGCCCGGCTGGGCTCCACCGGCACGGCACGGCCGGGCGGCGCCGACACGGCCCCTGACCGCCCCGGCGTCCGGCAGGGGGACGCTCCGGGCCGGGGACGGGGCGGTGTCCTGCCGTCGCCGCGTGACCTGGTGTTCCTGGTGGCGCTCGCGGCGACCGGGCTGGCGGCGTTCAACGTGTGCATCGTCTACGCCACGCACGACACCAGCCCGGCGACCATCGGGACCGTCGTCGCGACCGTCCCGATCGTCCTCGCGCTGATGGGGCCGCTGACGGCCGGGCGGCGGCCGGCCGTGATGACCGTCCTCGCGGCCTGCGTCGTCACGGCGGGGGCCGGGCTGGCGAACGGGCTCGGCGGCGGGACGGTCCGGGGCCTGCTGCTGTCGCTGGGGGCGCTCGGCGGGGAGATCTGCTTCTCGCTGCTCGCCGTGCCCGTCCTGCCCCGACTCGGGGCGATCCGGACCTCCGCGTGGTCGGCGGCGCTCGCCTGCCCGATGCTGCTGGTCACGGGACTGATCACCGACGGACGGCACGTCCTGCGAACCCCCACGCCCGCCGAGTTCGCCGGACTGCTCTACCTGACGGTGGTCGTGACCTGCGCCGCGTTCCTGCTCTGGTACGACGCGCTGGGCCGGATGGGCGCCGACCGCGCGGGGCTGTTCGCCGGGATGATCCCGGTGAGCGCCGTGGTGACGACGATGCTCCTCGGCATCGCGACGCCCCGTCCGGCCGAGGTGGCGGGGGCCGCGCTGGTGGCCGCCGGGGTCGTCCTCGGACTGCGGTCCACGGCGCCGCGGCTGCCCCGCCGGATGCGGGCCCGCGCGGCGGCACTCCCGGACCGGGAGCTCACGGGAACAGGTCGTACCCTGTAGGGCGGCCCCCATCCGGATACCTCCTGAGGATCTTCGATGCCTGAGTTCTCCTACACCGACCTGCTGCCGACCGGTCCGGACGAGACCGAGTACCGGCTGCTGACCACGGACGGCGTCTCCACGTTCGAGGCCGGCGGCCGGACGTTCCTCCAGGTCGAGCCGGAGGCTCTGCGGCTGCTCACCGAGACCGCCATGCGCGACATCGCGCACCTGCTGCGGCCCGCCCACCTGGCGCAGCTCCGCCGCATCCTGGACGACCCGGAGGCCTCCCCCAACGACCGCTTCGTCGCGCTGGACCTGCTGAAGAACGCGGGCATCGCGTCCGGCGGCGTCCTGCCGATGTGCCAGGACACCGGCACCGCGATCGTCATGGGCAAGCGCGGCCAGCACGTCCTGACGTCCGGCCGGGACGAGGAGGCCATCTCGCGCGGCGTGTACGACGCGTACACCAAGCTGAACCTGCGCTACTCCCAGATGGCCCCCGTCACCATGTGGGAGGAGAAGAACACCGGCAACAACCTCCCCGCGCAGGTCGAGCTGTACGCGACCGACGGCGACGCCTACAAGTTCCTGTTCATGGCCAAGGGCGGCGGCAGCGCCAACAAGTCGTTCCTGTTCCAGGAGACCAAGGCCGTCCTGAACCCCAAGCGGATGATGTCCTTCCTGGAGGAGAAGATCCGCTCCCTCGGCACCGCCGCGTGCCCGCCGTACCACCTGGCGATCGTCGTCGGCGGGACGTCCGCCGAGTACGCGCTGAAGACCGCCAAGTACGCCTCCGCGCACTACCTGGACACCATGCCCACCGAGGGCTCGCCGCTCGGCAACGGCTTCCGGGACGTCGAGCTGGAGCAGCAGGTGTTCGAGCTGACCCAGAAGCTCGGCATCGGCGCGCAGTTCGGCGGCAAGTACTTCTGCCACGACGTCCGCGTGATCCGGCTGCCGCGGCACGGCGCGTCCTGCCCGGTCGCGATCGCCGTCTCGTGCAGCGCCGACCGGCAGGCCCTCGGCAAGATCACCGCGGAGGGCGTGTTCCTGGAGAAGCTGGAGACCGACCCGGCCCGCTACCTCCCGGAGACCACCGACGAGCACCTGTCGGACGACGTCGTCCGGATCGACCTGAACCGCCCGATGGACGAGATCCGCGCCGAGCTGACCAAGTACCCGGTCAAGACCCGGCTGTCACTCACCGGCCCGCTCGTCGTCGCCCGCGACATCGCACACGCCAAGATCAAGGAGCGGCTGGACGCGGGCGAGCCCATGCCGCAGTACCTGCGCGACCACGCCGTCTACTACGCGGGCCCGGCCAAGACCCCCGAGGGCTACGCGTCCGGCTCCTTCGGCCCCACCACCGCCGGGCGCATGGACTCCTACGTCGAGCAGTTCCAGGCCGCGGGCGGCTCCCTGGTCATGCTCGCCAAGGGCAACCGGTCCCAGCAGGTCACCGACGCCTGCGCCGCCCACGGCGGCTTCTACCTCGGCTCCATCGGCGGCCCCGCCGCCCGCCTCGCCCAGGACTGCATCAAGAAGGTCGAGGTCCTGGAGTACCCCGAGCTGGGCATGGAGGCCGTCTGGAAGATCGAGGTCGAGGACTTCCCCGCCTTCATCGTCGTGGACGACAAGGGCGAGGACTTCTTCGCCGACACCACCGGCCCCGTCCTCACCATCGGACGTCGCTGAATTTATTGAGCCTCCGGCTCCGAGGGCTCGCCTGGCGGCTCGTCCTCGGACCGGAGACTCGGGCGAGCGCGGCATCGCTTCGCGATCAACCGCCCGTGGGGGCTCGCCTTCGGCATTCGCCCCCACGCGCGGTTGGTCACGCGCTCGCGCGGGCTGAGCCCCCCGGATGGGGTTGCCCCACGGGCGGTGTTCACGGGCTCGCGCGGGCTGAGCGCTCCCCCGGGGGTGGGGGTTCGTCTCTCGCGCCGTTGGTGCGCCCTGGCGCAGGCTGAGCGTTCCCCGGAGACGCTGCCTGCGCCTTGCCTTTCGGCTTCGTTCGGCGTTCGAGCCGGGGGTGCGTGGGCGGGTAGTCGGCGACTCGCCGGGGGTTGCGGCTTGGGTGAGGATTTCGGGGGTTGAGTGAGGGGTTGTTTCGCGGTGGTCTGGGGGTTTCCGCCGGGGTGATCTCGGGACGCGGGGGCACGGGACGGTTCTAAGGTGACGGACCGGATACATTCGGCGGAAAATCCAAGTTGGTGCTGAGGTGTGGCCGCTCGGAACCTGGTCACTCCGGTATCTTTTCCGCCATGTCTCAGTCAGAGCGCCTCGTGCTGGCGACGCGCTACCGGCTGGTCTCGGAAATCGGTCAAGGCGCCAACGGAACCGTCTGGAGAGGCCACGACGACCTCCTCGATCGCGCCGTCGCGATCAAGGAACTGCGGCTGCCCGCGGACCTCTCCGAGGACGACCGGGTGGTGTTCTACCGCCGGACGCTGCGCGAGGCGCGCGCCCCGGCACAGTTGCGCTCGACCTCGATCGTCGAGGTCTACGACGTGGTCATCGAGCAGGGCCGCCCGTGGATCGTGATGGAGCTGATCGAGTCCCCCAGCCTGGAGGACCTGATCGAACGCGACGGGCCGCTCCCGCCCGAGCGCGTGGCGCACATCGGGCGCCAGCTCCTCACCGCGCTCGACGAGGCGCACCGGTCCGGCATCGTGCACCGCGACCTGAAGCCGTCCAACGTGCTGCTGGACGGCGACCGGGTGGTGCTGACCGACTTCGGCCTGGCGTTCTCGTCGGGTTCGGTGAAGCTCACCAAGACCGGCCACTTCATGGGGTCCCCCGCCTACGTCGCGCCCGAGGTCGCCGCCGGGGAGAAGGCCACGCCCCGCTCCGACCTGTGGTCCCTCGGCGCGACGCTGTACGCCGCGGTCGAGGGCAAGCCGCCGTTCGAGCGCGAGAACGTGATGGCGACGCTGAGCGCCCTGGCGAACGAGTCCGCTCCGCCGCCGCTGCGCGCCGGGCCGCTCGCCCCGGTGATCGACGGCCT
>NZ_JBFAOF010000527.1:0-5039 GCF_040675125.1 Spirillospora sp. NPDC049652
CCCGGCGGGCAGCCGTACGGGCCGGGGCCCGGTCCGTCGCAGAGCCCCTCGCCGCACGGCTACCCGCCGCCTCCCTACCAGCCCCAGCAGCAGCCTCCGTCCGGGTCGTCCGGAAAGGGCACGCCGTTCGGACGCCGGAAGAAGGACGCCGGCGGATCGGGCGGCGGCCCCGGCGGGCCGTCCGGGCCCGGTGGCGGGGGCGGCGGCAACGGCGGCGGTGGCGGTGACCGGCGCCGGTACCTGACGCCGCTGATGATCACGGCCGCCGTGCTGGCGGTCGCGCTGGTCGCCGGGCTCGCGCTCGGCACGATCTTCAGCAAGGACGACAAGAAGGAGCCCGGCAAGAACGGCAAGAAGACGTCCGTGCCCGCGGACTTCGTCAAGGTCGCGGACGACTCGGGCAAGATCAGCGCCTACGTGCCCAAGGCGTGGCCGAAGGCCGGGCCCGACCGCACCTGGCTGCCGAACGGGCTCGGTTTCACCGGTGACACCACGGGCCGCCCCGTCCTCCGGGCGACTCCGGACGTGGCGAAGTTCCGCGGGGTCGGCACCGCGCCCGGCGTCTTCGTCGGGCTCACCACCGCGATGCCGAAGACGCAGCCCCTTCCGCCCGGCGTCTCGACGCACTCGTCCTGCACGAAGGGCGCGCCGGAGGACTACACCTCGCCGGACAAGGCGCTCACCGGGACGATCCTGCGCTTCACCGGCTGCAAGACCGGAACGCCGCTGGTCACCGAGGTCGCGCTGCACTCGGCCGACCAGAAGTACGGCGTGTGGGTGCGGATCCGGCAGACCGACAACGCCGACATCGTGAAGGCGATCCTGGACAACCTGAAGCTCCAGGCTCCCTGATCCCCTTCCCCTACGGCGGGCCCCGCGAGCGTCTTCGCGGGGCCCGCCGTCGTTCGGCACGGTCGCGGCCGGGACGCGCTCAACTCGGGACCGGAACGGGCTCGGCGCGCGCGACAGGGGTTCGGACGTGTTCCGGGAGCGGGCCGTACCCCACCATGCGCGACAGAAGGCGCTGGACGGCCGGAACACTCCCCGCGCGGGCCATGGCGCCCGGGGCGATCGCCCGGCCGCGGAGCACGCGTTCGATGACGAACCGCTGCGCCAGCACCTGGAACGCCTGGACGGCCATGGTCGGCGGGGTCCGGCGGCGCTGCACGGCGGCGAGATCGGCGGTGCCGACCGTCCCGGATTCGTGCAGCGCCGGGACGATCCGGTTCGCGGCCGCGACGGCGTCCTGGACGGCCAGGTTGATGCCGACGCCGCCGATCGGCGACATGGCGTGCGCGGCGTCCCCGATGCAGAGCAGGCCGGGCCGGTACCAGCGGCGCAGCCGGTCCACCCGGACGTCCAGGACGCTGACCTCGTCCAGTTCGAGACGGCGGGCCCGGTCGGCCATGGACGGCAGCAGTTCGGCGATGTCGGCGCGCAGCGCCTCCACGCCGCGGTCCCGCACGCGTGCCCAGCCGCCCTTCGGGATGACGTAGGCGATCTGCCAGTACGTCCCGCGGTTGAGCAGGGCCATCAGCCGCCCGGCGCCCGGCCGCAGGAACGCGTTCTCGTGGTCGCCGGGCTCGCGCGGCAGGCGGAACCACGCCACGTCCATCGGCGCGCCCAGGTCCCGGACGGGCAGACCCGCGGCGCGGCGCAGGGTCGAGTGCCGTCCGTCGGCGGCGACGGTGAGTTCCGCGCGGATCTCGTGCTCGTCCCCGGCGGCGTCCCGGTAGCGGACGCCGGTGACCCGGCCGCCCGCCCGGAGCAGGCCGGTGGCCTCGGCCTCCATCAGCAGCCGGAAGCCGGGCAGCTCGGCCGCCGCCTGGGTGATCATGGTGAGGAAGTCCCACTGCGGGACCATCGCGATGTACGGGTGCCGTCCGCGCAGCTCCCCCAGGTCCGCGACGGAGAACTCGCCGTCCGCGGTGAGGACGTCCAGGCCGCCGACCTTGTGGTGGTCGAGCCGCTCGAAGCGGTCGCCGAGGCCGATCTCGTCCAGGACGTCCAGCGTGGACGGATGGATCGTGTCGCCCCGGAAGTCGCGCAGGAAGTCCCCGTGCTTCTCCAGGACGACGACGTCGATCCCCGAGCGGGCGAGCAGCAGGCCGAGGACGGCTCCGGCGGGACCTCCGCCCGCCACGCAGACCGTCGCGCGCTCGTGCTCGCGCTCGTGCGCCTGGTCGGTGGTCCGGTCTGCGGTGTGGTCCTTGGCGTGTCCGGTCATGGGCACCTCCCCCTTCCCTCGATATTCAACGCCTGATGAGTTCCTGTCAAGGGAAGGCCGGCTTGCTTGCGAGCGTTCACCGATATATCGTTAATGCATCGCGATCGAACAACGACAGGAGATGATGACGATGCGCGAGTACTTCAGAGACCACGAGCACGGCCGGCACGGGCACGAGCACGGGCCGCGCTTCCCCGGCGGGCCCGAGGCCCGGATGCGCCGCGACGACCCGTTCGGATGGGGCGGGCCGGGATTCGGCCCACCCGGTCCAGGCTTCGGACCGGGTGGCCCCAGGGGGCGCGGCCGGGGCCGGGGCGGCGGACGCCGCACCCGGCGCGGCAACGTCCGGGCGGCCCTGCTCGCCCTGCTGGCCGAGCGCCCGATGCACGGCTACGAGATGATCCAGGAACTCGACGAGCGCACCGGCGGCGTCTGGCGGCCGAGCCCCGGCTCGGTCTACCCGACCCTCCAGATGCTCGAGGACGAGGACCGGGTCACCAGCGAGGAGCAGGGCGGCAAGCGGCTGTTCTCCCTCACCGACGCCGGCCGCGAGGAGGCGTCCGCGCAGACCTCCGTCCCGTGGGAGGAGGTCACCGAGGCCGCCGGGGAGAACGTCCTGCACTCGCGGGAGGCGATCCGGCAGCTCATGGGCGCGCTGCACCAGGTCATGGCCGTCGGCAGCGCGTCCCAGCAGTCCCGCGCGCTGGACGTCGTCAACGACGCCCGCCGACGCCTCTACGGCATCCTCGCCGACGACCCGGAGGCGGAGAACTGATCCGGGCCGCCGGTGCCGCACACCGGCGGAAGCCGATCGGCACCGTCACACACGCGTGACCCAAGAAAGCGAAGGGCCGTCGCGACCGGATCGGTCGCGACGGCCCTTTCGCCGTGCGCGGGTCAACTCAGGTCAACTCGGGTCAACGCGGAAGCGGCGCCTCCTTGGCGTCCTGGTTCCCCATGTAGAGGCGCTTCCAGATGAAAAGGCGCAGGTCACCCGTCTTCAGCTGCTTCTCGACCGGGACGTCCACCGTCGCGCGGACAAGGTACGCCGAGCCGGGCGGCATGTACTTGTCGTCGCCGTCGCCCGCGACGAGCTGGCCACCGCGCAGCGACCGGACGACGTCGCTGTGCGTGGGCGGAGTGCACATGTCCTCGGGGGCCCCGACCTGCGGCATGCAGCGTCCGCGTCCCGAACTCTCCACGCGGGACCGCTTGACGAACACGTCGCCGGGGAAGTCGAGCAGCACCTTGTCGCGCCCCGGGTTGGACAGCACGTACTCGACGTACGCGAACCCGTACCCCGTCGGTGCGGTCGTCTGCTGGGTGGCCGTGCCCTCGGACGACCCGGTGTCCACGACGCCGAGCTGGTAGCGGTAGCCGTCCGCCGTGGCCACGGACACGACGGTCCCCGTCTTTGGCATCGGGCCGGACCGCACGGGAACCGACTGGCTCGCGCTTCCGGAGGGGTTCCCGCCGTCCTTCCCACCGTCCGAGCCCGGCATCAGCACGAACGCGCCCACGGCGGCCGCGGCCACCACCAGCACGCCCGCGCCCGCCAGCAGGCCCTTGCGGCGTCCGCTCCGGCTGCGCTGCTCGCGCCGGAGCCGCTGCCGCTCGCTCCGCGACGAAGCGATCCGGACCTCGACCCCGCTGGTCTCCCGCACGCCCAGCTCGTCCGAGGTCCGGGCCGGGTAGGCGGGCTCGGGCGCGTACCCACCCTGCGGCTGAACCGCCTGCGGATGCTGGGGATGAGGCTGCGACTGCTGGACCGGCCGCTGCTGCAGAGGCGGCTGCTGGAGAGGCGGCTGCTGCTGAGGCTCGACCGGCTGCTGCGGGTGGACGGGCTGCTGCGGCCGGCCGTAGCCGGGCGGCGCGGCGGCCTCCTGCACGGGGACGTTCTGGACGGGGACGTTCTGAGCGAAGGGGTACCCGCCGGAGCCGCCCGGCGACTGGACGGTCGGATATCCCCCGGACGTGTGCGGCTCGGCCGGATAAGCGCCGGACGGCCCCGACACCGGCGGCTGCTGCACGGGTGGCTGCTGCACGGGTGGTTGCTGGACCGGGGGCTGCGGTTGGACGGGGATGCCCGCGGTCGGGGCGCCCGAGGGGTCACGGGACGTCTCGCGCGGCCCAGCCGGCCGCTGCGGGAATACGGGTCCAGTGTCCACGTCAGCGCTCCCCACCTGTCTACCGGCCGAAACTTCACGTCCGCCGTTGCGCAGCGAAATTACCCTATCTTTGCGTAATCGCTCGCCGGACTCGTACCCGCCCCAGCGACATCGTCGGTCCCGGCCGTCCGGGCATGCCGAAAGGACCGGCCGGCGGCGGCCCGGGCCACCGGCCGGGAGGGTCAGGCGGAGGGCGGCAGCAGCGTGCCGAGGAAGGCGACGACGCCGTCCGGGCCGTCCACGACCAGGTCAGCGCGCTCGGCCAGCGCCGTCACCTCGGCGGACCCGCTGCACAGCTTGAGGCCGGGCACGCCCTCGGCGCGCAGCGCGTCCACCGCGTCGAAGGCGGCGAGGTCGCCCAGGTCGTCGCCCGCGAACAGCAGCATCGACGGCTTTCCGGCCTCGGCGACGAACTCACGGAGCGCGACGCCCTTGTCCATGCCGGGCGGGCGCAGCTCCAGGACGAACCGCCCCGGCTCGACGACCAGGCCGTGCCGCTCGGCCAGCGCGTCCATGACGCCGCGCAGCCGGTCGAGCGCGACCTGCGGTTCCGCGCAGCGGCGGGTGTGGACGGCGAGGGCGCGACCCTTGTCCTCCACGAACGTCTCGGGCGGCGCGCCCGCCGCCTCCAGCACGCGGGGCAG
>NZ_JBFAOF010000528.1:0-5017 GCF_040675125.1 Spirillospora sp. NPDC049652
GTCGGCCCCACCGACGCCCGGACGCCCACCCCGCCGCCGCCCCGGCAGAGCAAGTTCGCCCAGCTCTCCACGCTCTGCCGGCGCTACCTCTCGGTGATCACCTCCGACCGGTCCTACCTGGTCCTGCTGGGCCTGATGCCGCTGATCATGGGCGGGCTGATCGCCGCGATCCCCGCGCCGAAGGGGCTCACCGGGCCGCCCGGCAGCAACGCCGACGCCGCGTCCAAGCTGATGGTGCTGATCTTCGCGTCCTGCTTCGTCGGCACCGGCAACGCCGTCCGCGAGCTGGTGAAGGAACGCACGATCTACCGCAGGGAACGCGCCGCCGGACTGTCCGCGGGCGTCTACCTCACCTCCAAGCTCCTCGTCCTCGGGCTCATCACGACCCTCCAGGCCGTGGTGCTCGTCGGCATCGGCCTGGTCGGCGTGAAGCTGCCCCCGTCCGGGGTCTTCACCTCCCCGTTCCTGGAACTGGTCCTCGCGACCGGCCTGCTCGGCCTGGTCTCGATGACGCTCGGCCTGCTGGTCTCGGCGTCGGTGAACAGCTCCGAGAAGACGCTGCCGCTGCTGATCGTGCTGTCGATGGCGCAGCTCGTGCTGTGCGGCGCGCTGGTCCGCCTGTCCGGCAAGCCGGGACTCGAACAGGTCGCGTGGCTCGCCCCGTCCCGCTGGGGCCTGGCCGCCACGGCCGCCACCGTCGACCTCGGCCACATCATCCCCTCGTCCCTGAAACCCGACCGGATCTGGCTGCCCGACCTGAACACCTGGGCCCTGGACATGGGCGTGCTGGCCGGCCTCGGCGTCATCTTCACCGCCCTCGCCTGGTGGCAGCTGGAACGCCTCCGCCCCAAGCGCCGCCGCGGCCGCCTCTGACCTTCCAGGGCGAGTGACGACCGCGACGGCGGAGGTTCGGAGCCGGTGCCGAGTTATCCCCAGGGGTTGATCGCGCCGGAGCCGGTGTCCGAAGGTTCGGCGGTGGTGGTGTAAGTGCCGTTGATGATGGCCAGCATGTTCTTGGTGCCGTGGTCGTTCAGGGCCTTGTTCGCGTCGTCGTCGGCCCAGTAGCCGGTGTGCTCGTCCTGGCCGCAGTCGAGTTGGACGGCGCGGAAGCGGGTGCCGTCCGGGAAAGGCCCCACGAGGCGGCCTCCGGCGAACCCGTCGAGGCCTCCGGTGCAGGCCCAGGCCTGGTTGGCGATCCGGAGGTCCGCGGCGGTGGCGGCGTCGCCGGTGCCTTCGGAGCCGAGGAAGACCGCGTCGTCCACCGGGGAGGCGGGGCCCGCGGGCAGGGTGCCGGAGGTGAGGGCGTCTCCGACGATCACGGTGCCGTAGCTGTGGCCGATCAGGGTCAGGTGCGCCCGGTTCTGGCGAATCTTCTTCAGGCCGTTGAGGAAGTCGGCCAGCGGCCCGGCGGCCGCCTTGGCGTCGCTGCCGTCGGTGTCGTACCAGGGGTCCTGCGGGGCGTCGTGGCCGAGCCAGACGATCGCGGCGGTGTCGTTGCCGGTGGCGGCGGAGGCGGCGGCGAACATGTCCGCGTGGGCGATGTCGTCCTTGAACCCGGCTCCCAGGCGGGCCTTGATGCCGGGGACGCTGACGACGACGTTCTTGGCGGTCTCGGGGTTGCCGATGGCGACGATCGCGCGGCCGAGCCGCCGCTTCCGGCCGTCGATGCCCAGCAGGTAAGCGCCGGGCTGCTTGCCGAGGCGGTCCTTGACCACCTGGAGGCCGTTGCAGAGGATCCGGGCGGTGTTCTTGTCCCCTTCGTGCCACAGCCCCTCGTCGGGGGCGGGGCAGGGGTCGTTGACGCTGTTGATGCCGCCGGTGCTGGTGTCGATCAGCGTCTGCTTCTGGGTGGTGAGGTCGGCGTCCAGGACGGCCCGGGCGCACCTGTCGCGGTCGGCGATCGACAGCGTGTTGTAGCCGTCCAGGTCCGCCGGGCACGGCGCATCGGCCGGAGCGAGGCGCGTGTCCGCGTGGGCGGGCTGGACGAGGACGAGGGTTCCGCCGGCGAGGGTCGCGGTGATCGCGAGGGCGATCAGCAGGACCGTCCGGCGCAGGACGGTTGTCGGATGTGGCATCGCTGGCCCTTTCAATGTTTGGCCGGGAGTGACGGGAACGGCCCCGAGATGAGGTCCGAACCGCCCGGCGCAACCTGTGTAAAGCCGCGGATATCCACTCACCAGCATTCGTGGACAACCGGGGCCGCCGGTTGTCCACGCCACCGGCCGCCGGGTTGTCCACACCTCTGGGGACCGAGCCGATCATGGGTCGAGTGGGGGGGACGCAACGCGGGTAGGTTCCGAGCATGTCGGAAAAAGCCCAGGTCAGCCTGGTGGTGAACGGGCGGCCTCAGCAGGTCGCCGTGGACACCCGGACGTCCGTGCTCGACCTGCTGCGCGAACGGCTGGGCGTGACCGGGCCGAAGAAGGGGTGCGACCACGGCCAGTGCGGGGCCTGCACCGTTCTGCTGGACGGCCGCCGGGTGAACGCCTGCCTCGTGCTCGCCGTCGCCGCGGACGGGTCGCGGGTCACCACCGTGGAGGGGCTCGCGGGCGACGGCCCGGCGGACGCGCCCCCAGGCGAGGACGGCCTCTCGGCGCTCCAGAGCGCGTTCGTCGAATGCGACGCCCTCCAGTGCGGGTACTGCACGCCCGGCCAGCTCTGCTCGGCGGCCGGGATGCTGGAGGAGGTCAAGGCGGGCTGGCCCAGCGCCGCCATGGACGACGTCGCCGCCGTCCCGGAGCTGACCGGCGCGGAGATCCGGGAGCGCATGAGCGGCAACCTGTGCCGGTGCGGCGCCTACGTCAACATCGTCGAGGCCGTCCGGAGGGCCGCCGGATGAGGCCGTTCACGTACGCGCGGGCCGCCACCGCGGACGACGCCGTAGCGCAGCACACCGACGGCTCCGCCTACCTCGGCGGCGGGACGAACCTGGTGGACCTCATGCGCCTGGGCGTCGCGCTGCCGTCCCGCCTGGTGGACGTCGCGCACCTGCCCCACGGCGAGATCGAGGCCGGCGAGGACGGGCTGGTCATCGGCGCGACCGTCCGGAACTCCGACCTCGCGGCGCATCCGGCCGTCCGGGAGCGGGCCCCGGTGCTGGCGCGGGCCGTGCTGTCGGGCGCGTCCGGCCAGATCCGGAACATGGCGACGGTGGGCGGCAACCTGCTGCAGAACACCCGCTGCTCCTACTTCCAGGACGTCACGCGCGCCTGCAACCGGCGCGAACCCGGGACGGGCTGCCCGGCGCGCGAGGGGGAGCACCACAACCTCGCCATCATCGGCCACACGCCGGACTGCGTCGCGACGCACCCGTCCGACATGGCCGTGGCGCTCGCCGCGCTGGACGCGACCGTCGGCATCCACGGACGGGGCGAGACCAGCCTCGACGACCTGTACGGAACCGATCCGACGCGCAACTCGGCGCTGGCCCCCGGCGACCTGATCACGCACGTCCGCGTCCCTTACCTGGACATGCCGGGCACCTACCGGAAGGTGCGGGAGCGCGCGACGTTCGCGTTCGCGCTGGTGTCGATCGCCGCCGCGCTGGACGTCGCCGACGGTGTCGTCCGCGACTGCCGCATCGCGCTCGGCGGCGTCGCCGCGAAGCCGTGGCGGGCCCGGCGGGCCGAGGCGGCTTTGCGCGGCGCGCCCGCCACGGAGGAGGAGTTCACCCGCGCCGCAGACGCCGAACTGTCCCGGGCCAAGCCGCTGCGCGACAACGGTTACAAGGTCCCGCTCGCCCGCAACCTGATCGTCCGCACCCTCGGAGAGCTGTCGTGAGCCGCCTCGAAGCGCGGGACAAGGTGACCGGCGCCGCTCGCTACGCCTACGAGTACCAGGTCGAGGACGTCGCGTACGCCGCGGCCGTGCTCTCCACCATCGCCTGCGGCGAGGTCGAGGCGGTGCACGCGGACGAGGTGCTCGCGATGCCGGGCGTCCTGGCCGTGCTGTCCTGCGAGAACGCGCCGCGCCTCCGGAACGACCCGGACGACGGCGAGCTGAACGTCTTCCAGAGCCGCCGGGTCTCCTACCGCGGGCAGCTCGTCGCCGCGGTGGTCGCCGAGACGTCCGAGACGGCGCAGGAGGCCGCTCGCCTGCTGCGCGTCACCTACCGCGACCGGCGCGATCCCGACCTGGAGCTGAAGCCGCCGAGCGAGACCTACGAACAGGACCCCTACGGCGACCCGGTGGAGATCGGCGACCCGGACGCCGCGTTCACGAGCGCGCCCGTCCTGGTGGACGCGACCTACCGCACCCCCGCCGAGCACAACAACCCGATGGAGCCGCACACCACGCTCGCCGTCTGGGACGGCGACGACCGCCTGACCGTGTACGACTCCAACCAGGGGCCGACCCGCGTCCGCACCGCCCTCGCCGGCCTGCTCGACCTGGACGAGCGGAACGTGCGCGTCGTGTCCCCGCACGTCGGCGGCGGCTTCGGCTCGAAGGGGACCCCGCGCCCGAACGTGGTGCTCGCCGCGATGGCCGCCCGCGCCGCCGGACGGCCCGTCCGGCTCGCGGTGAACCGCCGCCAGATGTTCGCGATCACCGGCTACCGCACGCCGACCATCCAGCGGGTCCGGCTCGGCGCGGACACCGACGGCCGCCTCACCGTCCTCGCGCACGAGTCGAACGAGCAGGCGTCCACCGTCCGGAGCTTCACCGAGGAGTGCGTCAACCCGTCCAAGGTCATGTACCAGGCGCCGAACCGCCGCCTGGCCGGACGGCTCCTCACCCTGGACGTGCCCAGCCCGTCCTGGATGCGCGGCCCCGGCGAGACCCCCGGCATGTTCGCCCTCGAATGCGCCATGGACGAGCTCGCCAAGGCCCTCGGTCTCGACCCGATCGAACTGCGCATCCGCAACGAGCCGGAGAACGACCCCACCAGCGGAGATCCCTTCAGCTCGCGCAACCTCGTCGCCTGCCTGCGCGAGGGGGCCCGCCGCTTCGGCTGGGCCCCCGACCGCAAGGGCCTGGGCGTGGCCGCCGCCACCTACCCGGCCTCCCGCGGAGGCAG
>NZ_JBFAOF010000529.1:0-5012 GCF_040675125.1 Spirillospora sp. NPDC049652
GTCGTCGCCGGAGTCGCGGCCGGGGCGGACGCGGCGACGGCGTCGATCTCGTCCAGGATCGCCTTCTGGTCGGCCGCGTCCAGGCAGGAGGCGGTGACGCCGTTGCGGGCGAGGCCGGCCAGCTCGGCCGGGCCGAGGCCGAACACGTCGGCGGCGACGCGGTACTCGCCGGTGAGGGTCGTGTCGAACATGGGCGGGTCGTCGCTGTTGAGGGTGACGAACAGGCCCTCCTCCAGCAGCCGGGGCAGCGGGTGGGACGCCAGGTCGGGGACCTGCCCGGTGCGGACGTTGGAGGTCGGGCAGACCTCCAGCGGGATCTGCCGGTCGCGCAGCACCCGCACCAGCTCCGGGTCGGCGAGGCAGTTGATGCCGTGCCCGATGCGCTCGGCGCCGTAGTGGTCCAGGCACTCCCAGATCGTCTCCGGGCCGGTCATCTCGCCGCCGTGCGGCAGGCTGCGCAGCCCGGCGGCGCGGGCGGCGGCGAACGCGTCGCGGAAGGCGTCGCGGTGCGCCGGCCGGACCTCCTCCATGCCGCCGATGCCGAACCCGACCAGCGCCTCCGGCGCGTGCGACACCGCGTGCTCGAGGGTGCCGCGGGCGGCGTCCGCGCCGAACTCGGCGGGGATGTCGAAGATGTAGGCGAGCCGGACGCCGTGCTCGGCCCGGGCGCGGCGGGCGGCGTCGTCGAGGGCCTCGGTGACCGCGGGCATCGGCATGCCGACGCGCTGGTGGCTGTAGGGGGTGACGGTGAGCTCGAAGTACCGGACGTTCTGCGCCGCCAGGTCGCGGGCCGCGCCGAGGACGAGCGTCGCGACGTCCTCGGGGGTGCGGACGAGGTCGGAGACCGCGAGGTACACGCGGGCGAAGTCGGCGAAGTTCCGGAAGGTGTAGAAGGCGTCCAGCTCGGCCTCGTCCGTCGGGACGCCGCCGTCCGGGTGCCGGCGGGACAGCTCCAGGACGGTCGGCACCGACGCCGAGCCCACGAGGTGGACGTGCAGCTCCACCTTCGGCAGCGCGTCGATGAACGCGTGGACGGGAGGGTTCTCGGTCAGCATGGGGGCGAACGTAACAGCGCTTCCGGCGCGGGGACCATGTCCGGAGCCGCTATCTGCCACGAACTTGTCAGAATGGCCGACAATGGGGTGTGCGCGCGTCCCGGCTGATCTCCCTGGTCCTCCTGCTCCAGTCCCGCGGCGAGATGACCGCCGCCGAGCTGGCGTCCGAGCTTGAGGTGTCGGAGCGGACGGTGTACCGGGACGTGGAGGCGCTGTCGGCCGCCGGGGTCCCGGTGTACGCCGACCGCGGGCCGGGCGGCGGGTACCGGCTGGTCGGCGGCTACCGGACGCGGCTGACGGGCCTGACCCGCGAGGAGGCCGAGGCGCTGTTCCTGGCGGGCCTGCGCGGTCCGGCCGGGGACATGGGCCTGGCGGACGCGGTCGCCACGGCCGAGCTGAAGGTGCGGGCGGCGCTGCCGTCGGTGCTGCAGGACGCGCCGCTGCGCGCCGGGCAGCGGTTCCATCTGGACGCGCCGGGCTGGTTCGGCGACCCGACACCGCCCGCCCCGCTGCGCGACCTGGCCCGCGCGGTCTGGACGGACGAGCGCGCCGAGATCCGGTACCGCCGCCGCGAGGCCGAGGTCGCCCGGACGGTCGAGCCGTACGGGCTGGTGCTGAAGAACGGCGGCTGGTACCTGGTCGCCGGGGTCGGACGCGGGGCCCACTCCCACCGCACCCACCGCACTTACCGCGTCGACCGGATCACCGGCGTCCGGCCGCTGGGCGAGCACTTCGTCCGGGACGAGGCGTTCGACCTGGCCGGCTTCTGGCGGCAGAGCACGGCCGAGTTCCGGCAGGGGATGCTTCGCGGCGAGGTGACCGTCCGGCTCAGCCCGGCGGGGCTGCGTGCGCTGCGGTTCCATCTGGAGGCCGAGGCCGTCGAGCGGGCGCAGGAGGCGGCCCGCACGCCCGACGCGGACGGCTGGGTCACGGCCGTCCTGCCCGTGGAGTCGGCGGAGGTCGCGTTCACGCAGTTGCTCGGCCTCGGCCCGGAGGTCGAGGTGCTGGAACCGGCGGAACTGCGCGCCCGGATGGCCGAGACCACCGAGCGCGCAGCCGCCCTCTACCGCTGACCTCCGGCCGGACGCGCCCCCGCTGAGCCGGCCGGCCGTGCTCTTACCGGTAGTCCTCGGGGTTCCCGGGGTCCTCCCCGGCGACCATCCGCTGGATGAAGGGCCACACGTTCGGCTGGCTTCCGTCGGCGTCGGTGAAGCCGTACTCGCGGGCGAGGAACCCGCTGTCGAGCGACCGCCCGTTCCAGCGCGCCTTCTCGGGGTCGGCGGCGATGGACGCGACGGCCCGTCCGACGAGCACGGGCGTCTCGGAGACCGCGAACGCCGGTTCGTTCTTCGCCGCGACCCGCCAGTTGTCCTCGGTCACACCGAAGCGCTCCAGCATCGCCTCCGACCGCAGGAAGCCGGGGGTGACCGCGACGGCCGTGCCGCCGAGCGGGCCGATCTCGTGCGCCTGCGCGGTGGTCAGCCGCAGCACCGACCATTTGGCCAGGTCGAAGAACGGCCCGCACTCCGCCCGGTAGACGGAGTTGAAGACGGCCGTGCCGTCGGTGATCTCCACGACCAGCCCGCCGGGGCTCCGGGTGAGCAGCGGCAGCGCGTGGTGGCTGGTGATCAGGTGGGTGTCGACGGCGAGCCGCAGCAGGCGCAGCCCGTTGTCCAGGTCCTGCTCCCACAGGCGCTTGCCGAACTCGAAGAGGTGGTCGCCGCCCCACACGTCGTTGACCAGGACGTCCAGCTTGCCCTGCTCGGTGTCGATCCGCTTGACCAGCGCCTCGACCTGGGCGGGGTCGAGGTGGTCCACCTTGACCGCGATGCCCTCGCCGCCGGCCGCGGTGACGCGTTCGGCGGTCTCCTCGATCGTCTCCGGACGGTCCATCTCGGACCGTCCGGCACGGGTCGTCCGGCCCGTCACGTACACGGTCGCGCCCATCGCGCCGAGCTCGGTCGCGATGCCCCGGCCGGCGCCCCGCGTCCCGCCCGCCACCAGGGCGACCTTTCCTCTTAGCTTTTCCTTCAGTTCGTTCGTCGTCGTCATGTCCTCCAGCCTGGCGGGAGAGGCTGACAGCCGACGTCAGGAATTGCGCGCGAGGCGCAGGGCGTTCGCCACGATCCGGTGCCCGGCGCGGCCCCGCGCGCTCAGGATCGACTCGGGGTGGAACTGCACGGCCCAGCGCCGCCGCTCCGGATCCTCGATCGCCATGACCACGTCCCCGAGCAGCGCCGTCACCTGGAAGCCCTTCACCCGGTCCGGGGTGGCGTGCAGGGAGTGGTAGCGGGCGGCGGTGAACGTGCCGGGCAGCCCGTCGAACAGCTTCCCGCCGGTCACCTCCACGCCGCCCGGCTTGCCGTGCGCGGGCTCGGGCAGCAGCGCCAGCTCTCCGCCCGCGTGCTCGACCATCGCCTGCAGGCCGAGGCACACGCCGAAGGCGGGCAGGCGGCGCGCGTCCAGCTCGTCCAGCAGCGCCGAGGTCGCGAAGTCCGCCGGACGGCCGGGACCGGGCGACAGCACCACCAGGTCGGGGGCGTACTCGTCCAGCAGCCGGGCGGGGAAGCCGTGCCGCAGGGTCACCACGTCCGCGCCCTGCTGCCGGAAGTAGTCGGCGAGGGTGTTGACGAAGGAGTCCTCGTGGTCGACGAGCAGCACCTTCATGCCCTCGCCCGCCCCCTCGGGCTCGTCGGCAGCCGCCGTATCGTCCTGGCCGCCGGCGCCCTCGGACGCGGCGAGGGCCCGGAGCAGGGCGCTCGCCTTCAGGTGCGTCTCGCGCTCCTCCTCGTCGGGGTCGGAGTCGTACAGCAGGGTCGCGCCCGCCCGGACGGTCGCGACGCCGTCGCGGATCTGCGCGGTGCGCAGGGTCAGGCCGGTATTCATCGACCCGTCGAAGCCGACGAACCCGACCGCCCCGCCGTACCAGCGGCGCGGCGCGTCCTCGTTGTCCTCGATGAACTGCATCGCCCAGGTCTTCGGCGCGCCCGTCACCGTCACGGCCCACATGTGGGTGAGGAAGGCGTCCAGCGCGTCGAAGCCGGGCCGCAACCGCCCCTCGATGTGGTCCACGGTGTGGATCAGCCGGGAGTACAGCTCGATCTGCCGCCGGCCGAGCACCTTCACGCTGCCCGGCACGCAGATCCGCGACTTGTCGTTGCGGTCCACGTCGGTGCACATCGTCAGCTCCGACTCGTCCTTGGCGGACGCCAGGATGGTGCGGATCTGCTCGGCGTCCTCCAGCGGGTCGGCGCCGCGCCGGATCGTCCCGGCGATCGGGCACGTCTCGACCCGGTCGCCGCCCACCCGGACGAACATCTCGGGGGACGCGCCGACCAGGAACTCGCCGTCGCCGAGGTTGAACATGAACTCGTAGGGCGCGGGGTTGGTCTCGCGGAGCCGCTCGAAGAACGCGGCCGGGTCGGTGCAGCGACCGTGCATCGCGTGGCCGGGCGTGACCTCGAACAGGTCGCCCCGGACGAACTTCTGCTTCGCCTCCCGCACCATCCGCGCGTACACGCCGGGGACGGGCTGCGGCGGCAGTTCGGCGGCCGCGCGGACCGGCGTCGGCTCGGTCGCGCGCGCGATCCCGTCGGTGGAGGCGCCGTCCACGGTGAACTCGTAGGACAGCCGGTGGGAGGTCTCGCGCTTGCGGTCCACGACGATCATCTCGTCGGCGAGGTGCAGCACCAGGTCGCGCTGGTCGTCCGGGCGCTCCAGGCGGGTGCGCAGCGGCTCGAACTGCAGCGACAGGTCGTAGCCGAACGCGCCGTACAGACCGAGGTGCGGGTCGTCGCAGCGGAACAGGTCGATCACCGCGCGCAGGACGGTGAAGACGGTCGGACGGCGGCTGCGCTGCTCCTCGGTGAAGAACTCCCCGCTCTCCGGGACGAACACCTCCACCAGCTCGCCGGTGCGCGCGCGGGTCTCGCCCGTCCCGGCGACCGCGGCGGCCAC
>NZ_JBFAOF010000530.1:0-5010 GCF_040675125.1 Spirillospora sp. NPDC049652
GTTGATGCCGACGCCGAGCGGGCGCAGCTCGCGCGCCCGGTCGACGATCCGGGGGGTGCCGCCGGCGGCGTGCAGGGCGAGCGCGGCGGTGAGCCCGCCGATCCCCGCGCCCGCGATCAGAACGTCCATCACGCCTCCCGCGTGTCGTTGCGGCGGGCGCCGGCGTGCCAGGCCAGCACGCGGCTCTCCACCAGGTGGAACAGCAGGTTGAACAGGCAGCCGAGGACGCCGAGCAGCAGGATCCCGGCCCACATCTCCGGGATCTGGAACTGCTGCTGCGCGTCGATGATGTGCGCGCCGATGCCCTGGCCCTGCCCGACCAGCTCGGAGATGACCATGATGATCAGCGCGAACCCGAGGCTGGTGCGGA
This sequence comes from Spirillospora sp. NPDC049652, assembly GCF_040675125.1. Taxonomy (NCBI): domain Bacteria; kingdom Bacillati; phylum Actinomycetota; class Actinomycetes; order Streptosporangiales; family Thermomonosporaceae; genus Spirillospora; species Spirillospora sp. NPDC049652. The sequence continues at coordinate 371 of NZ_JBFAOF010000530.1, forward strand.
GCCCCGCGAAGATCTTCGGGGTGGCGGACGGCAGCGTCACGCGCAGCAGCCGGGCCGCCGGGCTGAGCCCGAACACCCGCGCCGAGTCCACGTGCAGCGGCTCGACCGCGCGGACGCCGTCGATCGTGTTCAGCAGGACGGGCCAGACCGCGCCGTAGGCGATCACCGTGATCTGCATGGGGCCGCCGATGTCCAGCAGCGCCAGCAGGAACGGGATCAGGGTCGGCGGCGGCACCGAGCGGAAGAACTGCAGCGCCGGGTTCAGCAGTCCCGCGACGGTCCGCGAGACGCCGATCGCGACTCCGAGCACGACGCCGCCGACGGCCGCGATCGCCCAACCGGTGAACAGGTCGGTGAGGCTCGGCTTGAAGTCGTCCAGGGCCGTGCCGTTGAGCATCAGGTGCGCGGGCGGCCCGTCGAACCACAGATGGGCCGTCGCCCGGACGATCTGGGACGGCGGCGGGAAGAACGCGCTCCCGGACGTCCGGGACGCCAGCTCCCACAGCCCGGCGAGCAGCACGAACAGCCACACCCGCCCGAACCCGGACCACAGCGCCGTCCGCACCGCCGTCGCGACACCGCCTCCCGCGCCGGACCGGCCGCCGCCGGACCGGCCTCTGCTCGACGGGCCGCTGCCGGACCGGCCGTCGCGGGCCGTCCGGCCGGGACGTGCCGCCGCGCGGCCGCTCGTCATGCCTGCCACGGTCCCTCCCTCATGAGCCGGTTCCGGTGTGCCAGCGGAAGGCGACGCGGCCGAACGCCACCAGCAGCAGGTTGGCGGCGAGGCCGAGGACGCCCGCCCAGACCGCCCCCGCGAGCATCAGGTCGGGACGTCCGCCGCCGGTCTGGCTCTGCGCCAGGTAGCCGCCGAGGCCGCTGCCCGCGCCCGCCACCAGCTCCGTCGAGACGACCACGACCAGGCCGACCGACGCGGCGATCCGCACCCCGGTCAGCACGAACGGCGCGGCGCTCGGCAGCGCCACCCGCAGCGTCACCGCGGCCCGGCCGAAGCCGAAGCTGCGCAGGGTCTCGGTCGCGAGGGGGTCGACGTCCCGCAGCGCGTACAGCGTGTTGATGAGGATCGGCCAGGTCGCCGCGTAGCAGACCAGCGAGGTGGTGCTCTGCGTGGTCGAGCTGAAGGTGACCAGCGCCAGCGGGATGAGCGCCAGCGACGGAATCGGCCGCATCAGCTCCACCACCAGCCGGGCGGCCCGGTTCAGCCACGGGGTGGCGCCGAGCACCAGGCCGGCGGCGACCGCGACCAGCGTCGCCAGCGCCAGCCCGGTGAACCACGAGCGGAGCGTGTCGGTGAGCTGGGTCAGGAACTCCGGGTCGGCGACCAGCCCGGCGGCGCGGCGCAGGACGGTCGAGACGGGCGGCACCTGGTCCCCGTCCACCAGGCCGGACCGGGTGAGCAGCTCCAGCGCCGCCACGGTGCCGAGCGCTCCGGCCGCGCCGAGCGCGGCCGGGTGCGCCCTCATCGGGACCGCTCCGCGAGGGGCGGGACGGTCACGAGTTCTCCAGCACCATGGTGTTCACGGCGAACGGCTGCTTGAGGTAGCCGAACTCCTTCATGACGTCCGCCACCCGCTGGAGCCGCACCGCGTTGGTGGAGGTGGGGAAGCCGTTCATGCTGATCACCTGCACCAGCTGCGGGTCGAGCTTGGTGAAGTGGCCCATCGCCGAGGCGAGGATGGCCCGGTTGCCCGCGTCCGCCTGCGCCTTGCGGAACGCCCGCTGGAACGCCGCGACCGTCTTCGGGTTCTTCTTGGCGAACGCCTCGGTGCAGTCGAAGCCGGTGATCGGGAAGTCCTTGGTGGGGCCCTGCGCGAAGTCGGTCAGCAGCCGCGCGCCGAGGTCCTTCTGCACCTGGGTGACGAACGGCTCGGGGACCGCGATCGCGTCGACCTTGCCGCTCTTCAGCAGCTGCTCCTGGTTGGGGAACGGCGCGACGATGACCGACTTGTCCTCGTCGATGGTCACCTTGTAGGGCGCGAGGGTCGCGCGCAGCAGCAGGCTGTTCTGGTCGCCGCGGGCGTTGGTGCCGATCTTCTTGCCCGCCAGGTCGGTGGGGGACTTGATCGGGGAGTCCTTGGGGACCAGCACGCCGTTCAGCGCCTTGCTCATCGAGGACGCCTCGGCGACGATCTTCAGGTGCAGCAGGCCGGAGGCCTGGGCCTTGATGACGCCCACGTGGCCGCCCTGCGAGATGTCCAGGCTGCCGCCCTGGAGCAGGGGCATGCCCTCCGCCGCGCCGCGGATGGTGCGGATGCGGACGTTCAGGCCCTCCTGCTTGAAATATCCCTTGTCAATGGCGATCTGCACGCCGGCGCCCTCGGTGATGGGCATGACTCCGACGGTCAGATCGGTCTTCTCCAGGCCCTTGTCGTTCTTGCTCTCCCCACCGCCGCCGCAGGCGGCCAGGGAGAGGGTGAGCGCGAGACCGGTGGCCAGTGCGCCGGCCGCGGGGGTGCGGCGCATCCGGGCGAACCTCATGCGGGCTCCTTCGTCAGATCCGGGGGTTCGGGGGGAAGGTGTGGCCGCCCCCGGGCGGCCGACCGTCGGAGACTGTAGCGCAGCCGAAATTGCGTGATCATTTCGGTCATGAGGGGTTGATTGAGCTGTTATGTCGCCGACCGTCCATCGCCCGACAACGCTGTGCATACCCCCTTGGTCAAGCCAGTCAAGAATGGCCTGGGAACGGCGAAACCCCCGCCGCGCCGGAGCGCGACGGGGGTTTCGGGCAGAGAACTCGCCGGTTAGGGTCAGCGGTTATCGGTCGCCGGAGTCCCGGTCCGGACGGAAACAGGACCGGTTTCGGACGCCTTCAATTCGGATTCGGTACCCGCGACTCTCGCCAGCGTGTAGGAGGGGCGCTCGTTGAGCGCGGCCACGTCCAGGAAGGACGTCTGCCGGTACGCGCCCGCGATGCTCTCCAGCTCGTGCGGCGACAGCACGTCCTCGATCTTGTGGAAGCCGTCCGGCGCCCGCTGCTCGACGGTGTGCAGGACGCGGTCGGCGGGCATGTCGCGGCACGCCAGCACGATCGCGTTGACGGTCTCCCGGCGGGCCGCCTCGTACTGCGCCAGCCCCTCGTCCGGGTCGCCCGCGCGCGCCAGCTCGTAGGCCAGCGTCCGCGCGTCCAGGACGGCCTGGGAGCCGCCGTTGGACCCGATCGGGTACATCGGGTGGGCGGCGTCGCCGAGCAGCGTGACGCGGCCGTGCGTCCAGCGCGGCAGCGGGTCCCGGTCCACCATCGGGTACTCCAGGATCCGCTCCGCGCCCGCCAGCAGCGCCGGGACGTCCAGCCAGTCCCACTTCCAGCCGGCGAAGTGGGGGAGCAGCTCCGCCAGGTCGCCGGTCCGGTTCCAGTCGGCCGTGCCGGCCGTCTCGTCCGGCGACTTGACCTCCGCGACCCAGTTGAGCAGCGCGGTCCCGTGCTCGCGCTCGTGCCGCGCCGACATCGGGTACACCACGAGCTTGGTCGTGGCGTTGCAGCCCGCCACCAGCAGCGACCGGCCGTCCAGGAACGGCTCGGCCGGCGTGGCGCCGCGCCACATCCGCACGCCGTTCCACTTCGGCGCGCCCTCGTCCGGGTACAGCGTCTTGCGGACGGTCGAGTGCAGCCCGTCCGCGCCGATCAGCACGTCGGTCTCGACGACCTCCTCGACGCCGGTCGCCCGGTCCCGCAGCGTCGCGCGGACGACGTCGCCGGCCTGCTCGAACCCGACCAGCGCCGTCCCGGTGCGGACGCCGTCCGCGCCGAGCCGGTCCAGGACCGCGTCGAGCAGCGCCATCTGCAGCTGCCCCCGGTGGATCGAGTACTGCGGCCAGCGGTACCCGAGGGCCGTGCCGCGCGGCTCGGCCCAGATCAGGCCGCCGTGCCGGTCGTGGTGCACCATCTGCGAGGTCGGGATGCCGATGTCGGCGAGCTCGTCGCCGAGCCCGAGCTCGGTCAGCTCGCGCACCGCGTGCGGGAGCAGGTTGATCCCGACGCCGAGCGGGCGCAGCGTGGTGACCGAGTCGACGACCCGCGCCGCGATGCCGTTGGCGTGCAGGCCGAGCGCGGCGGTCAGGCCGCCGATCCCGGCGCCGACGATCAGTACGCGCATCTCTCTCTTCCTACTCGGTGTCCTTGCGGAGCGAGGCGGCCTCGACGACCGTGCCCGCGCTCTTCCGGCCGCGCCGCACACCGCGCTTCCGGCCGCGCTTGGCGTCCTCGGCCTGCTCGGCGTCCTCGGCCCGCTCGGCGTCCGCGGCCTGCTTGGCGTCCTCGGACGGCTTGTCGTCTTCGGACGGCTTGGCGTCCACGGGCTCGGTCTCGGCCTCGGCTTCGGCGGCCTCGACCTCGGCCGGAGCCTCGTCCTCGGCCTTGCCCTCGTCCACGGTCTTCGCCTCGGCTGAGTCCGCGTCCGTCTTGGCGTCCGCGTCCGTGACCTCGGCCTTGGGGTCGGCGTCCTCGCCGGGCTTCTCGTCCGCCGCCTCTTCCTCCCCCTTCTCCTCCGCCTTGTCCTCGGACGGCGCGCTCTCGGCGGGCTCGGCCTCGACGACCGTGGCCGCGCTCTTCCGGCCGCGCCGCACACCGCGCTTCCGGCCGCGCTTGGCGTCCTCAGGCTGCTTGGCGTCCTCGGGCTCGGTGC
>NZ_JBFAOF010000531.1:0-5007 GCF_040675125.1 Spirillospora sp. NPDC049652
GCGGGCGATCGCCGGGCGCTCGCACCCGGAGCTGAGCCTGGTCGCCTACAGCCTGCTCAGCCATCTGACCGACACCGGCGGGTGCCGCGCGGTCGACCTCGCCGACTACTTCCTGCTCGACAAGTCCACGGTCAGCCGCCAGGTCGCGGCGCTCGAACGGCTCGGGCTGGTCGAGCGGCACGCCGATCCCGGCCAGGGGCGCGGACAGCGGCTCGCGCCGACGGAGGCCGGGCGCGCGCTGCTGGAGGAGGCCGTCCGCCGCCGGCATGTGGCGATCACCGAGCGGCTCCAGGACTGGTCGGACGATGATCTGGCCCGTTTCGCCGGATACCTGCTCCGGTACAACGCCGCCGAGTGAGCGACGGGGGCAGAATCGTCCCATGGCAGAAGCAGTCACTTACTGTCGGATCTGCGAGCCCCTCTGCGGGCTGACGGCGACCGTCGAGGACGGCGTCGTGACCGCGATCCGCGCCGACCGGGACCATCCGCTGTCGCGCGGCTTCGCCTGCCCCAAGGGCATCGCGATGACCGAGGTGCAGAACGATCCCGACCGGGTCGTGCAGCCGCTGCGGCGAAGGCCTGACGGCGGCTTCGCCCCTGTGACCTGGGACGAAGCGCTGGGTGACATCGCGCGGAGGCTGAACGTCCTGCGGCGCGGGCACGGCGGCGACTCGATCGGCTGGTACTTCGGCAATCCGGCGACCTTCTCCTACACCCATCCGCTGTGGCTCAACGGGTTCATGCGCGCCCTCGGCTCACCGCACCTGTACTCGGCCGGATCGCAGGACACCAACAGCCGGTTCGTCGCGAGTGCCCTGCTCTATGGCTCGCCGCATCTCGTCCCGCTGCCCGATATCGACCGGACCGATTTCCTGCTGATGCTCGGCGCGAACCCGCTCGTCTCGCACGGGAGCCTGGTCAGCGTTCCGCGCATCCGGGAGAGCCTGAAGGGGATCGTCAAGCGGGGCGGACGCGTCGTCGTCGGCGATCCGCGCCGCACCGAGACCGCCCGGGCCTTCGAGCATCTGCCGATCGCGCCGGACGGCGACGCCTGGTTCCTGCTCTCCCTGCTCCACGTGCTGTTCGAGGACGGACTGGCCGATCTCGACACGTGCACACGCCAGGCGCGCGGGGTGGCGACCCTGCGCGGTCTCGCCCGCGACTTTCCGCCCGAGCGGACCGCGGCTCACAGCGGCGTGGCCCCGGACACCGTGCGGGACCTCGCGCACGACCTCGCGGCCGCGCCGCGGGCCGTCGTTTACGGACGGACCGGAACCTGCCTCGGGACGCACGCCACGCTCGTCGCCTTCCTGATCGACGCCGTCAACGCGGCGACCGGCAATCTGGACCGGCCGGGCGGCGCGGTCTTCGGCGAGTCGCCGCTGCCGGTGGACGAGATCGTCAGACTTTCCGGCCTCGGCACCTACGGGCGCACCCGCTCGCGGATCGGCGGCTTCCCGGACGTCCTCGGCACCTTCCCCGCCGGGATCATGGCCGAGGAGATCACCACACCCGGGCCGGGACGGCTGCGCGCGCTGATCGTCTCGGCGGGCAACCCGGTGCTGTCGGTCCCCGGCGCGACCGCTCTGGACGCCGCCCTGGACGACCTCGACCTGCTGGTCTGCATCGACCTGTACGTCAGCGAGACCGGCCGCAAGGCGGACTACGTCCTGCCCGCGACGACCTTCCTCGAACGCGAGGACTTCCCGCTGCCGTTCCTGCAGAACTACCTCACCCCCTACGTCACCTGGACCGAGGCCGTCGTCCCGCCGCGCGGCGAGGCCCGGCAGGAGTGGGAGGTGATCGACGAACTCGCCCGGCGGATGGGGATGGGCATCGGCGCCTCCGGGCCGCAGCGGCTCGCGCACCGGCTGGGCCTCCGGCCGTCCCCGCGGCTGATGGTGGACGCGCTGCTGCGCTCCGGTCCGCGCGGCGACCTGTTCGGGCTGCGACCGGGCGGGCTCAATTTCCGGAAACTCCGGAAACACCCGCACGGGATCGTCCTGGCCGACCATCAGCCGACCGGACGGCTGCGCCGCCGCGTCGCCCACCCGGACCGGCGTGTCCACCTCGCTCCGGACGAGATCGTCTCCGAGATCGAGCGCCTGCGGGCCGCCCCGCCGGCTTCCGGGGATCTGCCGCTCCGCCTGATCGGCCTCCGCGAACCGCGCTCGCACAACTCGTGGATGCACAACGCGCCGTCCCTCATGCGCGCGCGTACACACACCGCGCGCCTGCACCCCCAGGACGCCGCACGTCACGGCATCGAGGACGGCGCTCTCTGCGAGATCACTTCTGAGCACGGGACGATCCGGCTCCCGGTCGCCATTACGGACGAGGTCGCGCCCGGTGTGGTGGCCGTCCCGCACGGCTGGGGCCATGAGGGCGGCGGATGGCGTGTCGCGACGGCGGGGGGCGGCGCGAACGTCAACGTCCTGGCCTCTCCAAACCCGGATGACCTGGAGAAACTGGCCGGCATGGCCCGCCTGAACGGGATCCCGGTGAAGGTGGGGGCGGTGGTGCGGGAATCGAACACGGAGGACAGCGGGGCGCCAACGGCGCCCCCGGTTTCGGACATTGGGAATTAATGAACGTCCGAGTCCGAAACCGGCCCTCTTGGTTAACTCTTTACCTTGGCAATTGATCGCTCAGGAAAGCGGATCACTGTCGTTCTCGACGTCGAGACCCACCACCGAGGCGCATCCGGTGCAGATCCACTCGGCCACCACCGCCTCGGGATCGGCGCCGAGGCCGAGGGCGTGGTACGGCTCGGCGACCGGACGGCGGCGCATGCCGTGCCCGCAGGACGAGTGCAGCAGCCGCCCGCAGCGGGGGCAGGGCCACACGTCCTCCCGGCGGAGCAGGCAGCTCGGGCAGTGCGGGACCTCGGCGAGGTCGAGCAGGCCGAGCTCGTGCCGCCACTGCTGCTCCAGGTCGAGGTAGTCGTCGGCGGGCCAGTGGTGGTCGGCGAGCCAGGCGAGGTACTCCTCCGCGGCAGGTTCCAGCTCGGCGGTCAGCGACTCCGGATGGCCCCTGAGCGCGGCCCCGGCCGCCTGCCCGCCGCGCGCGGCCGCGGCCGCCTCGCCCGCGGCCCCGGCCGACTCGCCCGCGGCGGCGTCCGGTTTCGGGCGGGGGGTGGCGAGCCGCAGCGTGGCCAGCAGCGTCAGCAGGCCGGCGATCACGATCACGGCCAAGACCATCGCGGAATCCTTTCATGATCGTGTTGCGGGGAAGTCGGATCATGAATTCACTTCACAAAGCCGAGCGAACGCTATCGGAAAGAGAGTTATCGGAAAAGTCGATCACACCGGCCGGTGGAATTCCGATCTTGCCGGGACGATGACCGAAACTCCGCCCATCTCGGTCCTTAACCCCGCCAGACGGTTCAATTGCCACCACGCCGCGCCGCGCATCCGGCGGCACCGCGCCACCCGGCCGTCCCACCCGGCGGGGTGGGGTTTTCCGCAGGTCGGGAGGTGTCGAGAACCGCAGGGGAGCGGGTGGTGCGCCTCATGGTGCGCCGCCGCCGTTCTTCCTAGCGTAGTGATCATGACGCAGACGACGGGATGGACGGTGGCGGCCGCCGCCGCGGGCGAAGGCGGGATCACCGGCTGGGCCACCGACCTGATGGAACGCCTCGGCGCCCCGGGCGCGGGGATAGCGATCGCTTTGGAGAACCTGTTTCCGCCGCTGCCCAGCGAGGTGATCCTGCCCCTGGCCGGCTTCACGGCAGCGCGCGGCGAGATGAGCCTGGTCGCGGCGCTGGTGTGGACGACCCACGGCTCGGTCATGGGGGCGCTGGTCCTCTACGGGATCGGTGGCGCGATCGGCCGCGACCGGGTGCGGGCCATCGTCGACCGGCTGCCGCTGGTGAAGGTGGACGACCTGGACCGGACCGAGGCGTGGTTCGCCCGGCACGGCGCCAAGGCGGTGTTCTTCGGACGGATGATCCCGATCTTCCGCAGCCTGATCTCCGTTCCCGCCGGGGTGGAGGGGATGCCGGTGGGGTCCTTCCTGGTGCTGACGACGCTGGGCAGCGCCCTCTGGAACACCCTGTTCGTCATGTCCGGCTACTGGCTCGGCGACAACTGGCACCTGGTCGAGGAGTACGTCGGCGTCTACAGCAAGGCCGTCCTGGTGGTCGTGGCACTGGCCGCCGTGGTGTTCCTGGCATTCCGGATCGTCCGGAATCGCCGTTCCGGCGAGAATGTCCAGAACGCCGACATCACCCGACCCGACCTTCCCGTCCAGGCCCCCGGCCGAGGCCGCCACGCATGCGGCCACCCCCGGGACGCCGGACACCTCCGGACGAACCCTCCGCACGACCTCCCGCCGTCCCGCCGAGCTTGAGGAACGTCCCATTCCAGCCCGACCAGCCTCAGCCCGACCAGCTCCGGACCGACCAGCCTCAGCCCGACCAGCTCTAGATCGAGAAGCGAACATGGCGGAAGTCCGGCGCACTAGAACCTGGCGAACAGCCGCCCGCGCCCTGGGCAAGGCCGTCGCCGGCCTGGCACTCGGCACCGCGACGGCCGTCCTCACCCTCCTCCTGGCCCCCGTCCTGCTCCATGCCGGATCCGCGCGGACGCTGGCGGAGCTCGAACGCCGCCGACTCCGCGCGTTCCTCGGCGCGGACGTCCCGATCACCGACCAGGACCCCCGCCGCCTCTCGGCCCACCTGCTCGCCCGAGCGCCCATCGGGCTGCTCGGAGGCGTGATCCTCCTGCTCTGCGGGACGGGCGCGGTGGCGGGGATCCGGCTCGCCGTCGGCTGGTGGATCACCGGACGGCACCTGGACGGCATCCCCTCCTCGCCCGCGATCGTCGGATACTTCGCGCTCGTCGGCGTCGTCCTGGCGTTCCTGGCCACGCAGGGCCTCGCCGGGGTCGCGGCGACCGAACGGCGGCTGGCCACCCGGTTCCTCGGCCCCGACCGGCTGGAGGAGTACCGGCGGCGCGTCGCCGAACTGGCGGTGAGCCGCGCCGAGGTCGTCGCCGCCGTGGACGA
>NZ_JBFAOF010000532.1:0-4977 GCF_040675125.1 Spirillospora sp. NPDC049652
CGCGAGCTGGCCGAGGAGACCGGGCTCGACCCGGCCGAGCCCGGCGGCCCGATGGAGCGCCTGCACCTGGAGCAGCTCGCGACCTACGGCTCCCCCGGGCGCGACCCCCGCATGCGCGTGATCTCGGTCGCGTACCTGGCGTTCGCCCCCGAACTGCCCGATCCGCGCGCGGGCGGCGACGCCGCCGAGGCCGCCTGGGTCCGGGTGGACGGGCTGGGGCTGAGCGAGGCCGGCGCGCAGCATCCCGGCGTCACGCGCAAGCTCGCGTTCGACCACGCGCGGATCCTCGCCGACGGCCTGGACCGGGCGCGCGGGAAGCTCGAATACACGCCGCTCGCCACCGCGTTCTGCCCGCCCGAGTTCACCATCCCCGAGCTGCGCGCCGTCTACGAGACGGTCTGGGGCGAGGAACTGCACGCGGGCAACTTCCACCGCAAGGTGCTGTCGGTCCCGGGGTTCGTGGAGGCCACCGGCGGCACCGCCGACCGTGAGGGCCGGCGCGGCGGGCCGAGGCCGAAGCTCTACCGCGCGGGCGACGCGCGGCTGCTCCACCCCGCCCTGCTGAGGCCCAGCCGGGAGGAGGAGATCAGATGAAGCGCGTCTCCTCCTACGCGGAGGCCGTGGCCCTGCTGGAGCGCGCGGCCTCCCCGGCGGACGTGTTCGGCGAGGCGGAGGACGGCTTGGCCGCCGATGCCGAGGTTGAGGCCGACGCTGAGGCCGCGCGGTTGTACCGGCGGCTGGCCCGGCTCGTCCATCCGGACGCCACGCCGGACGGTTCGTCGCGGCACTTCGCACGCCTGTCGGAGCTGTGGCACGACTACAACGCGGCGCGCATGCCCGTCATGGAGGTCGGGGCGCACCGGTTCCGGCTGGGCGAGACCCTCGCCAGCGGCGACGTCGCCGAGCTCTACGCGGCCGAGCACTGGACGGCCGCGACCAGCGCGAACAGCGGTCGCGCGGCGAACGCGCGCGGGCGGCGCGCGCCGGACGGGCGGGGAAGGGGCGCGCCGGACGGACGTGAAGCGGGCGCGGCGGACGGGCGGGGGCGGCGCGTGGTGGTCAAGATGCCGCGCCACCCGGCCGACAACGACCTCATGTCCCGCGAGGAGGAGGCGCTGCGGACGCTGCGCCGCGACGGCGACCGGAAGTTCCGGGCGTACGCGCCGGAGCTGGTCACGGCCTTCCGGCACCGCGATCCCGGCACCGGCGAGACCCGCCGCGTCAACGTGCTCGCGCCGCTCGACGGGTTCGTCACGTTCGCCGAGATCGGCGCCGCCCATCCGGACGGCCTGGACCCGCGCGACGCGGCGTGGATGTGGCGGCGGCTGCTGGTCGCCCTCGGCTTCGCGCACCAGGCGGGCGTGGTGCACGGCGCCGTCCTACCCGAGCATGTGCTGGTCCACCCCGGCGAGCACGGGCTCGTCCTCGCGGACTGGTGCTACTCGGTCACGCGCCCCGGCGGACGCGTCCCCGCGATGGTCGGCCGGCACGCCGACCTGTACGCGCCCGAGATCCCCGCCCGCGAACCCGCCGTCCCCGCGACGGACGTGTTCATGGCGTCCCGGTGCGTCGCGCGGCTCATGGGCCGCCGCGCGCCCGCCGCGATGCGGCGCTTCGTCGCCGGATGCGTCCTGCCCGCGCCGCACCGGCGTCCGCGCGACGCCTGGCGGCTGCTCGCCGAACTCGACGAGCTGCTCGACCGCCTGTACGGCCCCCGAACGTTCCGCCCTTTCACCATGCCCTCAGGAGGAAGCCATGGGTAGCGGCAACTGGTCCACCAACGTCTACGCCGCCAACCGCGCCTACCAGGACGCGAACGGCATCAGCGCCTTCCAGTACAGCGACGGCGGCGCGACGTCCGTCCACCCCGACCTCGACCCGCACGGGGTCGCGCTGCGCGAGTCGCGCGACTCCGACGAGCACCCCGACTCGCTGGCCATCTCGGTGCTGTTCGACGTGACCGGCTCGATGGGGACGGTCCCGCGCACGCTCCAGACCCGGCTGCCGGACCTGCTCGGGCTGCTGCTGCGCAAGGGCTACGTCGCGAACCCGCAGGTCATGTTCGGCGCGATCGGCGACGCGCACTGCGACCGCGCGCCGCTGCAGGTCGGGCAGTTCGAGTCCGACAACCGGATGGACGACGACCTCGGCAAGATCCTGCTGGAGGGCGGGGGCGGCGGCCAGATGAAGGAGTCCTACGAGCTGGCCATGTACTTCATGGCCCGGCACACCGCGACCGACTGCTACGAGAAGCGCGGCAAGCGCGGCTACCTGTTCATGATCGGCGACGAGCTGGCCTACCCGGCGGTGCGGCGGCGGCAGGTCCGCGCGCTGATCGGCGACGGCCTGCGGGCGGACGTGCCGCTGGCCGCGCTGGTGGAGGAGCTGCGGCGCGCGTGGGACGTCTACTTCATCATCCCGGCGGGCGCGTTCCACACCGGCGACGCGCGACTGCGCGACTTCTGGCGCGACCTGTTCGGCCAGAACGTGCTGTACCTGGACGACCTGGACGCGGTCTGCGAGACGATCGCGCTCACCGTCGGGCTCGGCGAGGACGCCATCGACCTCGACGAGGGCCTCGCGCACCTGGACGAGTTCGGCTCGGACGCCGGACCGGCGGTGTCGAAGGCGCTCACCCCGCTGCGCCGGGACCGCGGCCGCGGCTCGGTCGCCGTCTCGAACGTCCCGTCCGGCCTGCGCGCCAAGGCACGCGACGAGGCCGACGGGCGGGACCGACGTGACGCAGGTAACGGGCGTGACGGACATGACGGGCGCGACTCGGGGAACCGGCGTCTCTGATGCGGCACACCATCGTCGTCGACCTCGGCTTCGGCGACGCCGGGAAAGGCACCGTGGTGGACCGGCTCTGCGCGCGGGGGCCGGAGCCGGTCCATACGGTCGTCCGGTTCAACGGCGGCGCGCAGGCCGCGCACAACGTCGTGACGCGGGACGGACGGCACCACACGTTCGCGCAGTTCGGGTCCGGGACGTTCACGCCGGGCGTCCGGACGCACCTCTCGCGGTTCATGGCGGTCGATCCCCTCGCGCTCGCCGCCGAGCACGAGCACCTGCGCACGCTCGGCGTCCGGGACGCGTTCCCCCGGCTCACCGTGGACCGGGACGCGCTGCTCACCACGCCGTACCACCGGGCCGCCAACCGCGCGCGGGAGACCGCCCGCGGCGCGGACCGGCACGGGTCCTGCGGAATGGGCGTGGGCGAGACCGCCGCGTACGCGCTCGCCCATCCTGATCTCGCCCTACGCGCCGGGGACTGCCTGGAGCCCGCCCGCCTTCGGCGTCGGCTGACCGCCCTCCACGACTGGTACCACGACCTCTTCCCGAACGGCGGCCTGCGCCCTGGGGGCGAGAGCGTGCCGAGCGTGGACGACTGTGTGGCGGCCTTCCGGGCGTTCGCGGGTGCCGTCCGGATCGTGGACGAGGCGCACCTCCCGCGCGTCCTGCGCACCGGACGCGTTGTGTTCGAGGGCGCGCAGGGCGTCCTGCTGGACGAATGGCACGGTTTCCACCCGTACACGACGTGGTCGACGACGACGTTCGCGAACGCGGAGACGCTGCTCGCCGAAGCGGGCGAGACGGGGTTTCGGCTGGGCGTCCTGCGCGCCTACGCCACCCGGCACGGGCCCGGACCGTTCGTGACCGAGGACCCCGCGCTCACCGCCGACCTGCCCGATCCGCACAACGGCACCGGGCCGTGGCAGGGCGCGTTCCGCGTCGGCCACCTCGACGCCGTCGCGCTGGACTACGCCGTCCGCGTCGCCGGAGGCGTGGACGGTCTCGCCCTCACCCATCTCGACGTCGCCGCCTCCCGCTCCGACCTGCGGATCTGTCGCGCGTACGCGATGGGCCGCGAGACCGTGCGGCGGCTGCCGGTCGCGGCGGCGCACGACCTGGACCGGCAGGCCGCGCTCACCGGACGGCTGCTGTCGGCGCGTCCGGTGCTCGAACCGCTCGGCGATCCGGTGGCGGCGGTCGAGGGCGCGCTCGGCGCCCCGGTCGTCCTGCGCTCCCACGGCCCGACCTCGGACGACAAGTCCGGGGCGCTTTTCGGCGAGCACGAATCCCAGCACGCGCTGTGACCGATCGGGGAGACCTCGTTCACCGCGCCGTGAGTTCCGCGCCGGGCCGTCCGCGCCGGGCGGCGGGATGGCGTCGGATGGGTTCCGTCCCCTGACCCTGGAGGCGGGAATGCCACTCCCCCGTCGGTCTCCGGTCCACGCCCGGCCCGCGTGGGGCGCGGCGCTCGGCGCGCTGCTCGCCGTGGGCGGCGCGCTGGCCGTGCCCGCCCCCGCGTCCGCCTTCACCCTGGTCCCGGGCGACGGGCCCGTGGTGTCCAGCCCCGGATCTCTCACCCCGGGCTCCCCGACGGGCGCGTTCGCGGTGTCGGCGCACATCGTCGACCGCGCCGTCCCGTCCCCCGCCGGGCACCGGGGCCCGAATCTCCAGCAGAGCCTCCAGGACGCGCAGGACGCCGTTGACGGCTTCTGGCGGCGGCACTGGACCCGAGTCCTCGGCGGACGCTACGACCCGCCCGCCGTCCTCGGCCCCTACGACGGCTCGAACCCCGCCACGACCCCGCGCTGCGGCGGCCACCCGTTGCTGCGCGACAACGCCGCGTACTGCCCCGAAGGCGACTACCTCGCCTGGGACGAGCACCTGATCCGCGACGGCCTCGGCAGCGGCGACGCCTGGATCTACATGGTCATCGCGCACGAGTGGGGGCACGCCGTCCAGCGCCGGATGCCGCCGGCCCTGGTGTCCGGCCGCACCGAGCTCCAGGCCGACTGCCTGGCGGGCGCCGCGCTGCGCGGGGCCGCGCGGGACGGCGCGCTGCTGGTCGACCCGGACGACCAGACCGAGATCGACGCGGCGTTCCGCCAGATCGGCGACGGGACGCCGTGGACCCGTCCCGGCGACCACGGCACCGCCGCGCAGCGCATCGCCGAGTTCACCCGTGGC
>NZ_JBFAOF010000533.1:0-4974 GCF_040675125.1 Spirillospora sp. NPDC049652
TCTTCCGGGACGGACGCTACGTCGCGCTCACCCGCAAGCAGTTCGCCGTCCCGCTGGTCCTGCCGCCCGTCGTCGGCGGTGTCGCGCTGCTGCTGGTCCTCGGCCGGCGCGGGCTGGTGGGGGAGTGGCTCGACCGCGCGTTCGGGGTCACGCTGCCGTTCACGCTGTCCGGTGTGGTGCTCGCCGAGACGTTCGTGGCGATGCCGTTCCTGGTGATCAGCGTGGAGGGCGCGCTGCGCGCCGCCGACGCCCGGTTCGAGGAGGCGGCCGCGACGCTCGGCGCGGGCCGCTGGACGGTCTTCCGGCGCGTCACGCTGCCGATGGCCGCGCCCGGCGTGCTGGCTGGAGCGGTGCTGTGCTGGTCCCGCGCGCTCGGCGAGTTCGGCGCGACGATCACCTTCGCGGGCAACTTCCCCGGCCGGACGCAGACGATGCCGCTGGCGGTCTACCTCGCGCTGGAGACCGATCCGCAGGCCGCGATCGTGCTGAGCCTGGTGCTGCTGGCGGTGTCGGTGGCCGTCCTGGTCGCCCTCCGCGACCGCTGGGCGGGCGCGTCGTGAGCGCGGCCGGCCTGGACGCCCGGCTCGTCGTGCGGCGGCCCGGGTTCGACCTCGACCTCGCCCTGGCCGCCGCGCCGGGCGAGGTGGTGGCGCTGCTCGGCCCGAACGGCGCGGGCAAGAGCACCGCCCTGCGCGCCCTCGCCGGGCTCGCCCCGCTCGCGGGCGGCCACGTCCGCGTGGACGGACGCGACCTGACCGCCCTGCCGCCCGACCGGCGCGGCGTCGGCATGGTCTTCCAGGACTACCTGCTGTTCCCGCACATGTCGGCGTTGGAGAACGTGGCGTTCGGCCCGCGCGCGCAGGGCGCGGGCAGGCGCGAGGCGCGCCGCCGCGCGGCCGAGTGGCTGGAGCGCGTCGGGCTGGCGGAGCAGGCGTCGGCGCGTCCGCGCGCGCTGTCGGGAGGGCAGGCGCAGCGGGTCGCGCTGGCGCGGGCGCTGGCCGTCCGCCCCGGGCTCCTGCTGCTGGACGAGCCGCTGTCCGCGCTGGACGCCCACACGCGGTTGGAGGTCCGGGCGGCCCTGCGCCGCCATCTGGCCGGGTTCGGGGGCGCGGCGGTCCTGGTCACCCACGACCCGCTGGACGCGCTGACCCTCGCCGACCGGCTGGTCGTGGTGGAGGGCGGACGGCTCGTCCAGGAGGGCGCCCCCGCCGAGGTCGCTCGGCACCCGCGCACGCCGTACGTGGCGCGGCTGGTCGGGCTGAACCTGTTCCGGGGCCGCGCGGAGGGAGGAGCGGACGGAGGAACCGTCGTCCTCGCGGACGGCGGCCTGAAGATCGACGCCGTCACCTCACCCGAGGGTGATGTATTTCTCGCTTTCGAGCCATCCGCCGTGGCGCTGTACCGCTCCCGGCCGGACGGCAGCCCCCGCAACCTCTGGAAAGCCCGTGTCAGCGCGGTGGAGAGCCGTGGCGACCGGTTCCGGATCCGGCTCGACGGGATCGGTTCAGATCCGGACATCAAGGGTGGACCGGAGGTTTCGGCTGATGTGACGGCCGCCGCGGTGGCCGATCTGCTCCTCTCCGAGGGTGTGTGGGTGTGGGTGTCCGTTAAGGCCACGGAAGTGCGGGTATACCCGGCGTGAGCGGGGGCATGAGCGGTCATGCGGTGTGCGGGGTACGGCCGATTCCCGGTGAGATCAATCACAAATGGGCTCGGCTCGCCCCGCAACTCCACTGGATTGGTCCAGACCAAATGGAAAAAGCCGCGAGATTTGCTCATGATGCAAACATCCTGCGAACAGCTGAAGGAGTTGCCCGTGTCCAACCAGGAGATCCCCGGCCTCGACCAGGCCCCGACCAGTCACCCTGAGCTCGTCGACTGGGTCCGCGGGATCGCCGAGCTGACCCAGCCCGAGCGAGTCGAGTGGTGCGACGGTTCGGACGCGGAATGGGAACGCCTGACCTCCCTCCTCGTGGAGCAGGGCACGTTCAAGCGGCTGAATCCCGAGAAACGGCCCAACAGCTTCTACGCCGCCTCCGACCCGTCCGACGTCGCGCGCGTCGAGGACCGCACGTTCATCTGCTCCGAAAAGGAGGAGGACGCCGGCCCGACGAACAACTGGATCGCGCCGGACGAGATGCGCGCGACCTTCGGCGGCCTGTTCAAGGGCGCCATGAAGGGCCGCACCATGTACGTGGTGCCGTTCTGCATGGGCCCGCTGGGCGGCAACATCTCCCAGCTCGGCGTCGAGATCACCGACTCGCCGTACGTCGCGGTCTCCATGCGGATCATGACGCGCATGGGCGAGCCCGCGCTGCGCCTCATAGAGGAGCGCGGCGGCTTCGTCAAGGCCGTCCACACCGTGGGCGCGCCGCTGGAGCCGGGCCAGCAGGACGTCCCGTGGCCCTGCAACTCGACCAAGTACATCTCGCACTTCCCCGAGACGCGCGAGATCTGGTCCTACGGCTCGGGCTACGGCGGCAACGCCCTGCTCGGCAAGAAGTGCTACGCGCTGCGCATCGCCTCCACGATGGCGCGCGACGAGGGCTGGCTCGCCGAGCACATGCTCATCCTCAAGCTCACCCCGCCGGAGGGCGAGACCCGCTACGTCGCGGCCGCGTTCCCGTCCGCCTGCGGCAAGACCAACCTCGCCATGCTGGAGCCGACCATCCCGGGCTGGAAGGTCGAGACCATCGGCGACGACATCGCCTGGATGCGGTTCGGCGAGGACGGCCGGCTCTACGCGATCAACCCCGAGGCCGGGTTCTTCGGCGTCGCGCCGGGCACCGGCGAGGGCACCAACGCCAACGCGGTGAAGACCTTCTACGGCAACTCCATCTTCACCAACGTGGCGCTCACCGACGACGGCGACGTGTGGTGGGAGGGCCTCACCGAGGAGCCGCCCGCGCACCTCACCGACTGGAAGGGCAACGACTGGACGCCGGAGTCCGGCGTGCCGGCCGCCCACCCCAACGCCCGCTTCACCACCCCGGCCGGGCAGTGCCCGATCATCGCGCCGGAGTGGGAGGACCCGAACGGCGTGCCGATCTCGGCGATCCTGTTCGGCGGCCGCCGCGCCACCGCCGTCCCGCTGGTGACCGAGTCCTTCGACTGGCAGCAGGGCGTCTTCCTGGGCGCGAACATCGCCTCGGAGAAGACCGCCGCCGCCGAGGGCACCGTCGGCGAGCTGCGCCGCGACCCGTTCGCGATGCTGCCGTTCTGCGGCTACAACATGGGCGACTACTTCGGCCACTGGCTGAAGATCGGCCGCTCCACCGACGTGGAGAAGCTGCCGCGCATCTACTACGTCAACTGGTTCCGCAAGGACGCCGACGGCAAGTTCATCTGGCCGGGCTTCGGCGAGAACAGCCGCGTCCTGAAGTGGATCGTGGACCGGCTCAACGGCAAGGCCGACGCCACCAAGTCCCCGATCGGCCACCTGCCGACCCGCGAGGCCCTCGACCTCGACGGCCTGGACCTGTCCGACGAGGACCTCACCACGCTGCTCACGGTGGACCCCGAGGTCTGGAAGCAGGAGGCCGCCCTGGTCCCCGAGCACTTCCAGACCTTCGGCGACCACCTGCCGAAGGAGCTGTGGGACGAGTACGACGCCCTGGTGCACCGCCTCGGCGAGTGATCCCTTGACGAACGGGGCCGCGTCCTGCCGGGCGCGGCCCCGTCCGCGTCACTAGGGTCGGGCGGTATGTGGCACGACCTGATGCACGTCCAGATCCCCGTCGCCGACAAGGTGATCCGCACCTTCGCGGTCTACCTGCTCATCGTGGTGCTGCTGCGGCTCGCCGGGAAGCGGGAGCTGGCCCAGCTGAACGGCTTCGACTTCGTGGTGATGCTGCTGCTGTCGAACGTCGTCCAGAACGCGATCATCGGCCCCGACAACTCGCTGCTGGGCGGCGCGCTCGGCGCGGTCCTGCTGGTCGCCGCGAACGCGGTGTTCGTGCGGCTCGTCCTGCTGGTGCCGTGGCTGCACCGGCTGGTCCACGGACGGCCGAGCGTCCTGGTCTGGAACGGGCAGTGGCGCGAGCGCACCCTGTTCCGGCTCGGCCTCGGCAAGCCGGACGTCGTGCAGGGCATCCTGGAGCAGGGCGGGGACGGCGTCCACGACACCCGGGTGGTGACGCTGGAACCGCAGGGGTCGCTGGTCGTCCGGCTGCGGGAGAGCGAGCAGTCGTCCGACAAGTCGGACATGGCCGACCTGCGGGCCCGGCTGGAGCGGATCGAGGCCCACCTGGCGGCCCTCGCCGCCAAGTGACCCGACCGCCCGCCGCCGGTGCCCGGACGCCCGCCGCCGGTGCCCGGGCGTTCGGCGCCGGTGCCCGGACGCCCGCCGCCGGTGCCCGGGCTTCGGCGCCCGTGCCCGGGGCGCTCACCGCGCAGTAACCTCGCTGGTATGTCGAGGTTGGAGTTCAGGGTCCACGAGCTGACCGTCGGGCAGCTCGCCGAACGCAGCGGGGTGGCGGTCTCGGCCCTGCACTTCTACGAGTCCAAGGGGCTGATCAGCAGCCGCCGGACGGCCGGCAACCAGCGCCGCTTCACCCGCGACACGCTGCGCCGGGTCGCGTTCATCAAGGTCGCCCAGCGGGTCGGCATCCCGCTGGACCGCGTCCGCGAGGCCCTCGCCACCCTCCCCGAGGAGCGCACCCCCACCACCGAGGACTGGGCCCGCCTCTCCGAGACCTGGCGCTCGGAGCTGGACGACCGCATCGCGCAGCTGGAGAAGCTGCGCGACGACCTCACCGACTGCATCGGCTGCGGCTGCCTGTCCATCAAGACGTGCGCGCTCGCCAACCCCTACGACCGGCTCGGCGACGAGGGCCCCGGCCCCCGCCGCCTGCTGGTCGAGCGCCACCGCGACCGCGCCAGGAACGGCGGCGACCCCGGCGGCAAGGCCGCGGGCGCCGCCACCGGCCCCTGCGCCGACGCCTGCTGACCCCGAAGGACCGGCGTCCGGCGTCG